>JALZNY010000027.1 GCA_030857525.1 Actinomycetota bacterium | reverse complement strand
GGGGGGCCGGGAGGCGCAGGAGCGGCAGGGCGGGGCGGAGGTGGAGGGACGGAGCGACTACCCCAATCGGAGCGGGGCAGGTCGAGGTCGGGCTGTTCGCTGGCCTTGCCGCTCGTGACCAGGCGGTGAGGCGTCTCGCTGGGCGCGGGCGACGGCGGCGGGGCCGATGGCGACGGCGAGGGCGACGACGAGGGCGGGGCCGGAGCCGAAGGCGGCGGCGGGATGCGCGGAGAGGCGGACGGGGCCGGGGTGTCGACCGGCGGGCGGGTGGGCGGTGTCGGTCCGGGAGTCGTGGGACCGGGGGGCGTGGGACCGGGAGGCGTGGGACCGGGAGGCGTGGGACCGGGGGGCGTCGAGCCAGAGGAAACCGAGCCAGGGGACGTCGGTCCAAGATGCGTGGGGCTCGGGGGGGGTGGTGGCGGGGTCGTCGCCCTGGTTGGTGCACCCTCGGTCGGGACCGGCGGAGGTGGCAGAGCCTCGGACTCGTCGACGATCGGGTCGCGACGCAGACCCTCGGCGTCGGCCTTGCGCCGGACACGGTCGGCCTGGGCGTCGACGATGCTCGAGGAGTGACTGCGTACGCCGATGCCCAGCGCCTCGCACAGGTCGAGCGTTTCCTTGTTGGTGAGCCCGAGCTCTCGACCGAGCTCGTAGACCCGGATCTTGGATGCCAAAGTGCTACCTCAACCCCTTCATCGCCTCGTCGCGCCGAACCTGGTCGGCGTATCGATCCATGCTCATCTGTTACTGGCGCTGGCCAGCGGCCCTTCCGTCACCTCTGATGAAGTGCACAGGGCCTTGCGCACCTCATCGACCGCTCCGGGCTCGATCGGTCCCCGTAGTGCTCGTGTGAACGCATTCCGTCGTTCTGCCTGTTCGATGCAGTCCGGCGAGTCTGTGCACACCCACGCTCCCCGTCCGAGAAGCGTGCGCCCGACCCCCAGTGTGCCGTCGGATCGGCGGATCACACGCATCAGCGTGGTCGAAGTGGCGCGCCGACGGCAACCGATGCAGGTGCGTACCGGTGCTATGAGGTCCCCTCCTGGCCGTAGCGGTCCCCTGCCTCGGCGCTCACCACGCCCCCGGAGCCGGACGAGACCACCACCGACTCAGTACCGGATGCGGCCTCCGAACTTCCCTCAGAGGGAACCTCCGCCGGCGTGGCCACCACCTCTCCGCCAGCCCCGTCTCCGGCGACCCCAACTTCGGTCACCACGTCGCCCCCTTGTCGCCACTCTTCGGCTGTGACGGCAGGCCCACCCTCAGCCGGGCGCCAGGTGAGCTCACCCGACTCCGGATCGGTGATCCACTCGCCTTCGGCCCACTCCTCACCCTCGTAGCCGGCCTCCTCCTCCGCGAGCTGGGACTCGCTCTTGATATCGACCCGCCATCCGGTGAGCCGGGCGGCGAGGCGGGCGTTCTGGCCCTCCTTGCCGATGGCCAGGGAGAGCTGGTAGTCGGGCACGATGACCTCGGCGGTGCCCGTCTCGGAGTCGAGGCGCACCTCCTTGACCTTGGCCGGCGACAGCGCCTTCATGACGAACTCCTGGACGTCGTCGGTGAAGGGCACGATGTCGATCTTCTCGCCCCGTAGCTCGTTGACCACCATGCGCACCCGTGCCCCTCGGGCACCGACGCAGGCACCGACGGGATCGACGTTGTGGTCGTTGGACCACACCGCGATCTTGGTGCGGTGTCCCGGCTCGCGGGCCACGGCCTTGAACTCCACGATGCCGTCGGCGATCTCGGGGACCTCGAGTTCGAAGAGCCGCTTGATGAGGCCCGGATGCGTCCGGCTGACCACGATCTGGGGGCCGCGGGGATTGCGGCGTACCTCCACGATGTAGGCCTTCAGCCGGTTGCCGGGCTCAGGTCGCTCGTAGGGCACCTGCTCGGCCTGGGGCAGGAGGGCCTCGACCTTGCCCAGGTCGAGCAAGGTGAAACGGCTGTCGGTCTGCTGGATGATCCCGGTGACGATGTCACCCTCGCGCCCGGCGTACTCCTCGTACTTCATGTCCCGCTCGGCTTCGCGGATGCGCTGGGTCATGACCTGCTTGGCCGTCTGGGCGGCGATGCGCCCGAAGTCGTCGGGCGTGTCGTCCCACTCCCGCACCACGTTGCCGTCCTCGTCGAGCTCCTGGCCGTAGACCCGGATCTCGAACGACTCCGCATCGATGGTGACGTAGGCCTCCTCGGCCGCCCCCGGCATGCGCTTGTAGGCCGACACCAGGGCGTTGGCCAGGGCGTCGAGCAGGGTGTCGACCGTGATTCCCTTGTCGACAGCCAGGGCCTGGAGGGCTTCCATCATCTCGAAGTTGGAGCTCATGGCGTGGTTGCCTTTCTTCTGCTGCCCCCGCGGCTGGGCGTGGGTCGGGGGCCGGCCGGTTGCCAGTCAAAGACCGTCTGGGCCCGTTCGATGTCGTCGTAGTCGAGCCGGCGACAGGCGCCGCCGGCCTCGATGGTGGCCGCCTCCTCATCGGCGGCCACCAGCACCCCTTCGACCCGGCGTTCGCCGTCGGTGCCCGGTCGGGTCTTGATTCGAACGTGGGTGCCGATGGCGGCGCTGAAGTGGGCCGGGCGGCGCAGGGGGCGCTCCAGGCCAGGACTGGATACCTCGAGGGTGTAGCGACCGGGTACGGGATCGAGGGTGTCAAGGGCTGACGAGAGCTGGCGCGTGATCTGGGCCAGGAGGTCGAGGTCGACCCCGCTCGGGCCGTCGACCAAAACCCGCAGGGTGCCGCCCACGTGCTCTACGTCGTAGAGCTGGAGGCCACGCTCGTCGAGCATGGGGGTGACCAACTGCTCCACCCGCTCGATCATCGTCGTCATGGCCCCTCCTCCCTCGTCCGGTCTCTCTCGTCCGGTCTCTCGTCCGGTGATCGCCTTTCCTGCAAACTCCTGCAGACTCCTGCAAGCCCCTGCAAACAACAAAGGCGTGGGCTAGAGCCCACGCCGGGACGGTCCGGGGACCGCAACTCCAACACGTCTGGGTTTGAGTATAGCCCGACAGGGGCACGGCGCGCCCTCTGCGGACCCGCCCCCATGACCCCGCCGGCACCGCTGCGCGAGCTTGGTTCGTTTGCCGGCGATCAGTAGGCCCGGGCCACCACCGCCACCACCTCGGGCTCGTCCTCGGAGTCCGGCAGGGTCCCGTCGGGCCGGCGCAGGCAGCGCACGGTCACCCCCTTGGAGGCCAGCCGAGCCTCCCCCTCCTCGCCAAGAGCGGACCAGGCGAGCCGGGCGAAGCCGGTGCCGGCTGCCTCCAGTGCCTCCTCCGCGCTGGCCACGTCGGTGGTTGCCGCCTCCTGGCGATGTCGGGCGCTGTCGAGGAGCGACCGCTGGGCATCGGCGAGGGCGCCGGCCACCCGCCTCACCGCTTCGACCACCGGGACGGGTTCCTTGGTCCCCGTGTCACGGCGGACGAGGGTGACCTGGCCCTCGGCCAGCTCGCGCGGGCCGACCTCGAGGCGCACGGGGACACCCTTGAGCTCCCAGTCGACGCTGCGCCGCCCGAAGCCGACGTCGACCCGGTCGTCGAGGAGGACCCGGATGCCGGCTGCCTCGAACTCGGCCGTCAACGCCGTCGCAGCCTCGCCGGCACCGTCCTCGGCCCGCACCAGAACCACCACCACCTGAGTGGGCGCCAGCGCCGGGGGCAAGCGCAAGCCGGCATCGTCGCCGTGGCCCATGATCAGGCCCCCCACCATGCGGGTGGACACCCCCCACGAGGTCTGCCAGACGTGCTCACGGCTGCCCGTCTCGTCGGAGAAGGTGATGTCGAAGGCCCGGGCGAAGTTCTGGCCCAGCTCGTGGCTGGTCCCCATCTGCAAGGCCTTGCCGTCACCCATCATGGCCTCGCAGGTGAGGGTGTTGGTGGCCCCGGCGAAGCGCTCCCGAGCCGTCTTGCGCCCGGTGAGCACGGGCATGGCCAGCACCTCGACCATGAAGTCCTCGTAGACCTCGGCCAAGATCTGCATGGCGTAGTGCTTGGCCTCGGCCTGGGTGGCATGCGCCGTGTGGCCCTCCTGCCAGAGGAACTCGGTGGTGCGCAGGAACAACCGGGGGCGCAGCTCCCAGCGCACCACGTTGGCCCACTGGTTGATGAGCAGGGGCAGGTCACGGTGGCTCTGGATCCACTTGGCGAAGTAGTGGTTGATGACCGTCTCGCTGGTGGGCCGCACCACCACGGGCTCCTCCAGCTCCTTGCCGCCGCCGTGGGTGACCACGGCCAGCTCGGGACTGAACCCCTCGACATGCTCGGCCTCCTTGCGCAGGTAGCTCTCGGGGATGAACAGGGGGAAGTAGGCGTTCTGGGCCCCTACGGCCTTGATGCGCCGGTCGAGCTCGGCCTGCATGCGCTCCCAGATGGCGTAGGCGTAGGGCCGGATGACCATTGTCCCCCGCACGGGACCGTTGTCAGCCAGCTCGGCCTTGGCCACCACGTCCTGGTACCACCGGGGGAAGTCCTGCCCCTGGGGGGTGAGCACGGGTGCCTTGGCCACGGCGCCCGAGGCTACCGGAGCCCCCCGACCGCCCCCCTTCCTCCCCTGCTCCCTTCCCTTCTCCGTCCCCTCCCGCATTCTGATACCTGGATCGAGCGTGATCGCACCAGATCCAGGGATCAGAACGGCACCGGCTCGGCCTTGAGATCGTGCTTACGCGTCGCTCGTCGGACTCGACGTCGAGCTTGGAGTCGTGGTGAAGGTCGCTGTCGCCCTCGATCACCAAGCGGAGCCGCCGGTAGTAGAAGTCGACGCGCCCGATCCAGACGTCGCCTCCCAGGTCGACCTGGCACTCCGGCATCTCGATGCCGGCAGCAGCGAGCAAGGCCAGCACGCGTGCCTCCATCCCGCTAGCCGGGGGGATGTATCCGGCCCCTCGAACGGCCAGCAACTGGCGCATCAGGGCACTTCCGGTACGACCAGGCCGCAACAGCTCGATGGTGGTGGCCCGCATCGACTCCAGGTCGACGAGCTTTCGGGTGAGGGCGTTGTCGAGGGCACGTTCGGCCCGAGAGGGGTGCACGCACGAGGCGAGGTCGAACACCGTGCGGGCGACGGTGGTCACTGGAATGCCGTCGACCAGCGTCCAGTGGTGCCGTGGCAGATACCGGCTCTCGTGTACGGAGACACGTGTGTTGGCCCGGCTCGAGTTCCCATCCTCGCATGCCACGAAAGCTACTGAGAGGGTGCGATAAGAACCGTCTCACCGATCTCGGCGCCGGCTTCTGATTCCTGAATTCGGTGTGATCACGCCTGATCCAGGTATCAGAACGGGGGGTGTCAGGTGGCAATGCGGGTGCGGCTGCGGATGAGCTCGACCTTGGCTTCGCTGGCATTGGCGTCGTCGCCCTGGTCGGCCAGGAGAGCGGCGCGGTCGGCCTCGGCCTCGGCCGCGGCACCCGAGTCGGCCGCGGCCAGGCGGGCCTCGACCCCCTCGGCTACCAGCTTCTCGGCCTCGGCCACCAGGGCCTCGACCATCTCGTCCTCGGGGACGACCCGGACCACCTGGCCCCGGATGAACAGGTGGCCGCGGTGGCGACCGGCGGCGATGCCCAGATCGGCCGAACGGGCCTCACCCGGGCCGTTGACCACGCAGCCCATGACCGCCACCTGCACCGGCAGCTCACGCTCGGCGAAGGCGGCCATGGCCTCCTTGGCCACGGTGATCACGTCGATCTCGGCCCGGCCACAGCTCGGGCAGGCGATGAGGTCGACGGTGGTCCGCTCCCGCAGGCCCAGCGCCTCCAGCAGCTGGCGACCGGCCCGGGCCTCCTCCACAGGGTCGGCGGTCAGGCTGTAGCGGATGGTGTCGCCGATGCCCTCCAGCAACAGGGTGGCGATTCCGGCGGTGGCCTTGATGAGCCCGCCCGGCGGCGGTCCCGCCTCGGTGACCCCCAGGTGCAGGGGGTGGTCGAGCGCCTCGGACAGCATCCGGTAGGACTCGACCATGAGGCGCACGTCGGAGGCCTTGACCGAGATCTTGACGTCGTCGAAGCCGACCTCGGCGAAGTGGGCCAGCTCCCGCTGGGCCGAGGCCACCAGGGCCTCGGGGGTGATGCCGAAGCGGGCCTCGATGTCGGGGTCGAGGGAACCGGCGTTGACCCCGATGCGGATGGGCACCCCCCGGTCCCGGGCCTCGGCCGCCACCACCTTGATGTGCTCGGGCTTGCGGATGTTGCCGGGGTTGAGGCGCAGGCACGACACCCCTGCCTCCAGGGCGGCCAGGGCCAGGCGGTGCTGGAAGTGGATGTCGGCCACGATCGGCACCGGCGAGCGGGGCACGATGCGGGCCAGGCCCTCGGCGGCGGCGGCGTCGTTGCAGGTGCAGCGCACGATGTCGGCTCCGGCCCCGGCCAGGGCGTAGATCTGCTCGAGGGTGGCCTCGTGGTCGGCCGTCTTGGTGATGGTCATCGACTGCACGCTCACCGGTGCCTCACCACCCACCGAGACCGGCTGGGAGGGGTGGGCCAGGACCACCTGGCGAGTGGTGCGCCGGCCTGGCGTGGCAGGGCTCACCCCGGCGAGGCTCACTGGAGCGAGACGGGATTGACGATGTCGAGGTAGACGGTGCTGACGAACACGAAGGCCAGCAGCGCCACCACCGCGTAGGTGAGGGGCATGAGCTTGGACACGTCGGCGAAGTAGCGCTTGCCCTTGCGACTGCGGAGGCGCTCGTAGGTGGCGATGGCCACATGGCCGCCGTCGAAGGGCAGCAGCGGGGCCAGGTTGAACACCCCGAGGAACACGTTGATGGCGAACAAGAAGTACAGGGCGGCAGCGATGTTGGCCGACTGGCTGGCGATCTGCACGGCGCCGACCACCGAGATGATGCGGTCCTCTCCCTCCACCGCCCCGGGCTCGGGCACCGGGGCGCTACCGGTCAGGGTCTCGACGTAGCCCGACAAGCCCTCGGGCGAGAAGAACGCCCCCAGCGCCTTGACCGACAGCCACATGGTCTCGCCCGTGGCCTGGACCGATTCGACGATCCCGGTCAAGGGACCGACCCTCACGGTGGGGAACTCGGCGGCCACACCGAGGAAGCCGACCGACTCGCCGGCGCTCTCGGTGGCGCCCAGGGTGGCATCGAGGGTGAGCTCCCGGCCATCGCGCACCACCAGGAGGTCGACCTCGTCACCCGGTCGTCCCCGGAGCTCGGACGACAGCGCCTGGAAGTCGTCGAAGCGCATCCCGTCGAGGGCCACGATGCGGTCACCGGGCACCAGGCCGGCGGCGTCGGCCGCACTCCCCGGGGTGACCTCCCCCACCGTCCAGCGCTCGGACGTGCCGTCGCTCTGGCCCACCACGCTGATCACGGAGAAGAACAGGGCGATGGCCATGAGGAAGTGCATGGTCGAGCCGGCCACGGCCACCGACATCCGCCGCCAGTAGGGCTTTTGGCGGTAGGTGCGGTCCTCGTCGGCCGGATCGACCTCCTCGAGGTTGCTCATGCCGATGATGCGCACGTAGGCCCCGGCGGGGATGGCCTTGATCCCGTACTCGGTCTCACCCCGGTGGAACGACCACAGGCGTGGACCGAAGCCGATGAAGAACTCGGTGACCTTCATGCCCGCCGCCTTGGCCGTGACGTAGTGGCCCAGCTCGTGCATGAAGATCATGAAGACCAGGGCGGCGATGATGGCCAGGGTGGGCAGGGAGACCCACACGCCGAGCGCCACCACGACAGCGGCGATCACCCCCCGGCGCACCCAGCTCGATACCTCGCCCTCGGGGGCCGGCTCCGTGGCCGGCACCGGCGAGCTCGGGGGAGGCGGCTCCGACGGCGCAGGGGCGTCGGTCCGGGTGATCTCGCTCACGCAGTGCTCCTCTCGACGATCTTGGTGGCCAGCTCCCGGGCCCGGCGGTCGACCTCGACCACGGCCTCGACGCTGTCCATCTCGGTCCCATCATGCTCGGACAGCGCCTGTTTCAGCACCGCGGCAATATCCGACCAGGGAATGCGGCCCTCCAGGAAGGCGGCCACGGCCACCTCGTTGGCTGCGTTGGCCCAGGCCGGTGCCGACCCACCCATGCGGCCCGCCTCCCGGGCCAGCTCCAGGCAGGGGAAGGCCTTGAGGTCGGGGGGCTCGAAGTCGAGGCGCCCCAGCTCAGCCCAGTCGATGGCCCCGAAGGGCTGGGTGCCGCGCTGGGGCCAGGCCAGGGCGTAGCCGATGGGCAGGCGCATGTCGGGCCGGGAGAGCTGGGCCAGGGTGGCACCGTCGGCGAAGGTGACCATGGAGTGGACCACCGACTGGGGGTGGACCACCACGTCGATGTGGTCGTAGCCGACGCCGAACAGCTCGTGGGCCTCGATGACCTCCAGACCCTTGTTCATCAAGGTGGATGAGTCGACGGTGATCTTGGGCCCCATGCTCCAGGTCGGATGATCCAGGGCGTCGGCTACCGTGACCCGGGCCAGCTCGGCCGCCGAACGGCCCCGGAACGGGCCCCCGCTGGCGGTGAGCACCAGGCGGGCCACCTCGGTCTCACGGCCCGCCCGCAGGCACTGGTGCACGGCGCAGTGCTCAGAGTCGACGGGGATGATCTCGGCCCCCGGGGTGGCCCGCACCCGCTGGACGACCGGTCCTCCGGCGATGAGCGACTCCTTGTTGGCCAGGGCCAGGCGCTTGCCCGCCGACAGGGTGGCCAGGGTCACCGGCAGGCCGGCGAAGCCGACCACGGCGTTGAGGACCACGTCGCCGGCGGTGGTCACCGCCGCCAGCGCCTCGGGCCCGGCCACCACCTCGGTGCCCGGAGGCACCAGGGCCTCGAGCTCACCCGCCCGGGTGGCATCGACGATGGCGACCACCGGCGGGCGGTGCTCGTTGGCCTGGGCGGCCAGCAACTCCACCGAGGACGACGCCCCCAGGACAGCCACGTGGTACCGACCGGGCTCAGCCCTGATGACGTCGAGGGCCTGGGTACCGATGGACCCGGTAGAGCCAAGAATGGCAACGCCGGTGCTCACCGGATGAGGCCGCTCAAAAGATCTCTAGGAGGCGGCAGAGGTAGTAGGCCGCGGGCAAGACGAACAGCAGGGAGTCGAAGCGGTCGAGGAGGCCGCCGTGGCCAGGAAGGACGCTGCCCATGTCCTTGATCCCGAGGTCCCGCTTGATCATCGACTCGCACAGGTCACCCAGCGGAGCGAACACGGCCACCAGCACGCCGAGGGCGATCCCCGTCCCCGGCGACCAGGGGTGGATCCCGATGATGCCCAGCACCAGCCAGCCGGCGATGATCGAGACCACAGCTCCACCCATCACGCCCTCGACCGTCTTGCCCGGGCTGATGTCGGGCGCCAGCGGCCGCTGGCCCAGGCGACGACCGACCAACAGCCCCGCAGCGTCGTTGAGGGCCACCACCAGCACCACCCCGATAAGTACCCCGATGCCGTTGGGGAAGGTGAGGATCAGGGCCGCGAACGAGCCGAGCAGGCCGACGTAGGCCACCCCAAAGACGCTGACGGCCAGGTTCATCGTCGGCGCCGTCCTGGTCACCCCGAGCATGTACCACAACAGGGTGAACACCACGGTGAGGCCCATCACGAGGGGTAGCGCCGTCTCCCCCTTCCAGTAGGCGGCGCCGACCATGGAGGCCGAGGCCACCAGGCCCAACAGGACGGCGGGCTGGTAGCCCGCTCGGCGGAGGGCGTCGAAGAGCTCGGCCGCGCATACGGCCACGACCACGGCCACCAGGACCGTGGCCGGACCCGGCCCGAGGGCGAAGACGACCAGGGCGGCGGCGACGAAGGCGGCGGCGGTCAACGCGCCCTGGCGCAGGTCGCGTCCCGGGGCGGGGGCCTCGGAGTCAGG
>JALZNY010000243.1 GCA_030857525.1 Actinomycetota bacterium | reverse complement strand
GGGGCGGCCAGCGTCGCCACCACCCGGTGGGCGCCAGCCGCACGAGCTGGCGCAGGGCCGTTGTCCACAGCTCCGGACGCCGGGCCACGACCAGGCCCGCCCCCACCCACCAATGCTGGCGGGTTGGCCTCACCGACCACCTCCCAGCACCGGCCGGCCGAGGCCCCGCCACCCGACCGCGCCCGCACCGATCAGCGGGCCCCGGTCGCCGAGGCCGGCGGGGAGGATGCGGGCCCCGGAGGAGAAGTCGAGGCAGGCCCGAGCGTCGAGCTCGGCCTGGGCGGCGGTGAAGAAGGGCTCGCCGAAGCCGAGCGCCACCGATCCGGCCACCAGGGCCAGGCGCAGGTCGCAGAGGTTGGCCACCGAAGCCACCGCCCGGCCCACCATGGTCCCGGCGTGGTGCACCACCTCCGGCGTGGCCTCCTCGGCGGGGCGACCGGTGGCCCGGCGTATGCCGGTGCCCGACGCCTCGGCCTCCAGGCAGCCGCGGGCGCCGCAACCGCAGCGATTGCCCTCGGGACACACGATCACGTGCCCGATGTGGCCGGCGTTGCCGGCGGCCCCGTCCACCAGCCGGCCGTCGAGCACGAGGCCGCCCCCGACCCCGGTGGAGACGACCATGGCGAGGAAGTCATCCACCCCGGCCGCCGCCCCTACCCACCCCTCCCCCAGGGCCAGCGCCTTGGCGTCGTTGTCGACGAAGGTCGCCAACCCCGTCGCCTCGGCCAGACGGCGGCGGAGGGGGAAGGCACGCCAGGCTGGGATGTTCAGCGGCGACACCTCCTCGCCACCCGGGCCCATGGGCCCGCCCACGCCCACCCCGCACACCACCTCGTCGCCCTCGCGTACCTGGGCCACCAGCCCGACCAGGGCGGCGAAGACGGCCTCGCCCTCGCCCCTCGGGGTGGACACCTGGCGGCGCCGGAGCAGGGCACCCTCGGCCGACACGAGCCCCACCGCCACCTTGGTCCCCCCGATGTCGACAGCCAGGGCGGGCGGCACGGCCAAAGGGTACCGGGCACCCCACCCGCGGGCGGCTGGTGATCTGGTCGATAGGCTGCACCGGGTCCGGAACCGGGAGCCGAGGCCTCGGCGTGCTGCGGGCAGGAAGGAGGGCCACGTGGCCAGACGAGCGCCAGAAGCCCCACCCCAGGCCTTCGCCGAGATCTTCGGCGCGGTGGCCTCCAACATCGAGCGGGTAGTGCGGGGCAAGCCCGACGTCATCGAGCTCGTGCTGCTCTGCCTGGTGGCCGAGGGCCACGTCCTGATCGAGGACGTGCCCGGCGTGGGCAAGACCAGCCTGGCCAAGGCTCTGGCCACCTCCCTCGACTGTCGCTGGGGACGCATCCAGTTCACCCCCGACCTCCTGCCCGCCGACGTGGTGGGCGGCAGCGTCTGGAACCGGGCCACGGGCACCTTCGACTTCCGCCCCGGGGCGATCTTCGCCAACCTGGTGCTGGGCGACGAGATCAACCGGGCCTCCCCCAAGACCCAGTCGGCCCTGCTCGAGGCCATGGAGGAGCGCCAGGTCACCGTCGATGCCACCACCTACGCCCTCGACGCCCCCTTCATGGTGCTGGCCACCCAGAACCCGATCGACCACGAGGGCACATACCCCCTGCCCCGCAGCCAGCTCGACCGCTTCCTCATGCGGGTGACGGTCGGCTACCCGGGGCGGGCCAGCGAGATCGAGATTCTCGACCAGGGCGACCGGGACGTCTTGGACACCATCGAACCGGTGGCCACGGCCAAGGACGTGCTCGAGATGGCCGAGATCGCCCGGGCCGTCCACGTTGCCCCCAGCCTCCAGGGGTACCTGGTCGACCTGGCCGAGGCCACCCGGCGCCACCCCGCCCTGACGCTGGGGATGTCACCCCGGGCCACCCTGGCCCTCCAGCGGGCGGCGCGGGCCCGGGCCGCGGCCAGCGGCCGGGGCTACGTCGTGCCCGACGACCTCAAGGCGCTGGCCCAGCCCGTGCTGGCGCATCGCCTGTGCCTCTCCCCCGAGGCCCAGATGCAGGGGGCCCGCGCCAGCGACATCGTGGAGGACGTGCTGCGCCGGGTGCCCGTCCCCGCGGCTACGCCGGCGCGCTAGTCCTCCTTCTCTCGTGCTCACCCGTCACGGCGTCCTCACCACCACCGTTGCCGTCGGCCTGGTGGTCGCCGGGCGCCTGTTCGGCATCTTCGAGCTGTTCCTGCTGGGGGCTGGCGGCGCCGCCCTGGTCGTGGCCGCCGTGGCCGCAACCGGCCTCACTCGCCTGCGCCTCGACGTGTCCCGGGAGCTGCGCCCAGACCGCCTCCACGCCGGGGCCCCGGGCCTGGTGGAGCTGCGGGTGACCAACGGCGGCAGCCGTCGTACTCCCCTCCTGCACCTGCGCGACGCCGTCGGCGACCTAGGACGCGTCGCCAGCGTCGTGCTGTCGCCGATGGCGCCGGGCGAGCAGGTGGCCGCGGTCTACTCGCTGCCCACCGACCGCCGGGGCCACCTGGCCGTGGGTCCCCTCGAGGTGCGGGTGTGCGACCCCTTCGGCCTGGCCGCTCTGTCGACCCCCGCCGCGCCGATCACCGCGCTCACGGTGTGGCCCGCCGTCGAGGACGTCCTGGCCCCCCCCTCCGTCGCCGGTCACCACCACGATGGCGGCGACCCGGCCGGCCTGGCCATTAACGGCGAGGAGCTCTACGGCCTGCGGCCCTACGTCGACGGCGACGACCTGCGACGGGTGCACTGGCGGGCGTCGGCCAAGCACGACGAGCTGGTGGTGCGCCAGGACGAGCGCCCGGGCCAGGGGCAGGTGAGCGTGGTGCTCGATGTGGGCACCGGCACCTACGCCGGTGACACGTTCGAGCGGGCGGTCTCGGCGGCGGCCAGCTTGGTGGTGGCCAGCACCCGCCGGGGCCTCCAGGTGCGCCTGGTGACCACCGCGGGGTACGACTCCGGCTTCGGCGGGCCGGTGGGATCCATGGCCGTCGGCCGCGGACCCACTCCCGACCACATCGACGCCATCCTCGAGCACCTGGCCGTCGTCGAGGAACGCAGCCTCGGCCACCTGGCCACCCTGGTGGGAGCCGTCGATCGACCCCAGAGCGGCCCGGGCGGCCCGGTCGTGGTGCTCACCGGGAGCTCGCCCTCACGGAGGCCTGGCGCCTCCCCCCTCGGCCTCGCCGGGGCCGGCTCGTCCCGTGTCGTCGTGGTCGTCCTCACCACCGGGGGCACCTCACCTGTGGCCGCCTCGGCCGGTACCCGCACTGTCGTCGTCGACGACACCACCTCCTTCGCCCGGGCCTGGAACCGGGCCATGACGTCGACGTCGACGTCGAAAGTGGCAAAGGCGGCGAAGGCGGCCGCAGGGACGTCGTCGTGACCCCGGGTGCTTCCAGCCCCGGCGACAGCACGGCGCCGGCGCCCCGATGGCTGCTGACCCTGGCCGAA
>JALZNY010000242.1 GCA_030857525.1 Actinomycetota bacterium | reverse complement strand
CGGTGCCGGTGCTCGTTCCGGTTCTGGCATCAGCATCAGCGTGCCGGCGCTGGCGCCGGGGACCGGCGCCGTGACCCTCGTGGCGGCCATGTCGGCTGCCGCCGGAGGCTCCCTGCTCGGCGTGCTTGTGCTCTTCGCCCTCGATGACCTCGGCCTGGGTGCTCCCGCCTACGGCCTGCTCCTGGCCGGGCTCGCGGCGTCCAGCACCCTCGGGGCGCTGGTCGCACCCACCGCCGGGCGGGTCCTCGGCCTGCGTTCGGGGACGGCCCTGGCCCTGGCTGTGGCCGGGGTCGGCTACGCCGGCGCTGGGCTGGTGGCCGAGCCTGCCCGTCCCCTGCCCGCTGCCGTCGCCCTCGGGGTGGGCATGGGTGCGTCGATGCTCGCCGCTGTCCTGGCCCGGGCGTTGCTCCACGCCGGCGCAGGACGGGTGGTGGAGGATGCCCACCAGGATGGCTTCCACGTCTGGGTGTGGGGAGCCATCCCCGTCGGTGCTCTCCTCGGAGGGGCGCTGGCGCCATCATTGGGGGTCCCCGGCACGGTCATGGTGAGCGGCCTCCTGTCGGTGGCGGCCGCGGTGGCGACCGTCTCGATCGGGCCGATGCGAACGCCTCCCCAGTCGAATCTGGTGCGACAGGAGAAAATAGGTTGACGCGCCGGCGGGGGCGTGGTCGGATGCTCAGGTGTTCCGGGAACGCCGGGGCCGAGCGCGGTAGGGAGGTGCGATGAAGCAGCTACGAGCAGTAGGCCAGGTGATGGCGGACCAGGTGGCCACCTACAGCATCGCCCCGGGCGCGGCCCTCGCGGTAGCCGGCCATGTCGTCGCCTACCACCGCCCCTGGCTGGGAACCTCCGGGACCTGCACCGGTACCGGTTGCACCACCACGGCCATGCCCGCGGCCAAGCGCCTCAACGGCATCCCGACCCACGGCATTCCCGCCTCCGGCACCCGCCGGGCCCAGGAGCCTCCGACGTAAGCGACACCGCAAGCGTCGAAGTCACCCAGGCCGTCGGGACAACCCGACGGCCTTTCTTGATTTTCGGCGCTCTCCGCCACGACCCGGAAGGAACTGCAATGGCAATCGACGTGCTGATCGCAGAGGAGGTGACCGCCGACGTCCGATCGTCGGCGGCCTGCAACGACGGCACCGCCACCATGGTCGACCTCTTCTTCTCCGAGGACCTCCACGACATCGCCCGGGCCAAGCACCTGTGCAGCACCTGCCCCGTGCGCCGGCCTTGTCTGGAGGGCGCCCTGGATCGCCAGGAGCCCTGTGGCGTGTGGGGTGGCGAGCTGTTCGTGAACGGCCACGTGCTGGCCCACAAGCGCCGGCGGGGCCGGCCTCCCAAGCACCGGGCGGCCGAGGTGATGGTCATCGACGGCGTCGACATCGTCGTGGTCCCCGAGATCCGCTCGGCCTGAGCGGTTCTCGGGGCCCGCAGGGACCGGACCCAGGGGCGGGGGATATCCTCCCAGGCATCGACACGACCTCTGAGGCCGAGGAACCCACGACCGGGGAGACCCCGCCGCCGCCCGTCCCCGCCCGGGCCCCCCGGCGCCACCCCTTGGTGCTCGGCTCCCTGGCCGCCGTCGCCGCCCTGGTGGCCGCGGTGGTGACCGTGGCCGTCTTCTCGTCCCTGGGCCACGGTCCACCCACCAGACCCGAGCCCGAGGTCGTCCTCGAGCTCTCGGGCGACGACCAGGATCCGGCGCCCGGCCTGGTCGGCGACGACGTCACCGGCGATGTCCTGCCCACTGAGAGCTTCAGCCGCCTGGAAGGGGGCCTGGGCTCCTTCGCCGACTACCGGGGCACGCCGCTGGTCGTCAACTTCTTCGCGTCGTGGTGCGCTCCGTGTGTGGCCGAGATGCCGGACTTCGAGGCGGTGCACCAAGAGCAGGGCGACCAGGTCGCCTTCATCGGGGTCAACCTGCGGGACCAGGTGGGAGCGGCCCGCGCCCTGGTCGAGCAGACCGGCGTGACCTACGACATCGTCCGCGACCCAGCCGGCGATCTCGCCTCCGCCCTGGGCGTGGTGGCCATGCCCTCGACGTTGTTCGTCTCGGCTGAAGGCCGAGTGATCGACATGGCGGCCGGTGAGCTGTCGGCCGACGAGCTGCGCCAGCGCGTCGACGAGCTGGTGGGCCCGTGATGGTGATGTGCCCGTGATCGAGGTCCCCCTGGCCTACGCCTTCACCGTCGGCATGGTGGCCACCGTCAACCCCTGCGGCTTCCCCATGCTGCCGGCGTACCTGTCGTACTTCATGGGGGGCGACGACGCCGCCGTCGACGCCGGGGGCCGGGTGCCACGGGCGCTGGTGGCGTCTGGGGCGGTGTCGCTCGGCTTCCTGGCCACCTTCTCGGTCCTCGGCGTGCCCATCAACGCCGGCGTGACCTGGATCTACCGGGCCATGCCCTGGCTCACGCTCGTGGTCGGCGCCGCCTTGGTCGTCCTCGGGGTGGCCATGCTGAGGGGCCGGCGCATCAAGGTGGCCTTGCCCCGCCTCGAGCGAGGAGGCGAGGGCCGACGATTTCGCTCGATGGTGCTCTTCGGCGTGTCCTATGCGGTGGCGTCTCTGTCATGCACGCTGCCGCTGTTCTTGACCGTGGTGGCGGGCACGGTGGAGCGGACCAACGCGGCGTCGGGCCTGTTGGCCTTCGTGGCCTACGGCCTGGGGATGAGCCTGGTGCTGTTGGTCGTCTCGGTGGCCCTGGCCCTGGCCCGCGAGTCGATGGTTCGCCGCTTGCGCCACGCCCTGCGCTACGTCGACCGGTTCTCGGGCGTGCTGTTGGTGGTGGTGGGCGCCTACCTGTTGTACTACGGCGTGTACGCCATGGACCCGACCAACTCGCCGGCCATCAGCCCCATCGGCCTGGTGGGCGACTGGTCGGCTGCGGCCACCACCTGGCTGGCTGGAGGAGGCACCGGCCTGGGCCTGGTGCTGGCCGCCCTGGTGACGGTGGCCGTGGTGGTCGGCCTGGTCCATCGACGCCGGTCCTGCTCGGCTCCCGAGGTGGCCGAGCCCTCGACCACAGTGCCCATGGCCGTGGCCGGCGACAGCCAGGGCTGAGGGGGGAGGCGCCGAGCGTGGACGTGCGCATCTTCACCGAGCCCCAGCAGGGCGCGTCCTACGAGGACCTCCTGGCCGTGGCCCGGGCCACCGAGGCCGGGGGCTTCGACGGGTTCTTCCGGTCCGACCACTACCTGAGGATGGGCGACGGCGCCGGCGTCCCGGGCCCGACCGACGCCTGGATCACCCTGGCCGCGCTGGCCCGGGAGACCGAGCGGGTGCGCCTGGGCACGCTGATGACCGCAGCCACGTTCCGCCATCCCGGCCCGCTCGCCATCGCCGTGGCCCAGGTCGACGACATGAGCGGGGGACGGGTCGAGCTGGGCCTGGGCGCGGGGTGGTACGAGGAGGAGCACCAGGCCTACGGC
>JALZNY010000026.1 GCA_030857525.1 Actinomycetota bacterium | reverse complement strand
GCCGTCGAAGGCCGGGGCCGGCGTGAGGTGCTGCGGTAGGGTCGGCCCGCCATGTTGAGCGCCGTCTGGTTGATCCCTGCGCTGCCGCTGCTGGGGTTCCTCATCTTGTTGGTGTGGGGTCGCAAGTTGGGCGAACCGGCGGCGGGCTGGCTGGCCACCCTCATGGTGGGGGGATCGTTCCTGGCCGGGCTGATCACCTTCGCCGGCCTCCTCGGGCGGGAGGAGGAGGAGCGCCAGTTCGTCTTCACCCTCTTCGAGTGGCTCCCCGTGGGCGGGTTGTCGGTCGACATGGGCTTCCTGGTCGACCCGCTGTCGGTCACCATGGTGCTCTTCGTCACCGGGGTGGGGTCGCTGATCCACCTCTACTCCATCGGCTACATGCACGGGGATCCCCGCTTTCACACCTTCTTCGTCTACCTCAACCTGTTCGCCTTCTCCATGCTCATGCTCGTGCTGGGCGACAACCTGTTGGTCACCTTCCTGGGCTGGGAGGGGGTGGGGGCGTGCTCGTACCTCCTGGTGTCGTTCTGGTTCGAACGCAACTCGGCAGCGGTGGCGGGCAAGAAGGCCTTCGTCACCAACCGGGTGGGCGACTGGGGCTTCATGGTCGCCATGTTCCTCACCTTCGCCTCGCTCGGCACCCTCACCTACGCCGGCGAGGAAGGCGTGCTCGAGAACGTCGGGAGCCTCTCGGAGACGACGGCGCTGGCCATCGCCCTGCTGCTGTTTGTGGGGGCGGCGGGCAAGTCGGCCCAGCTTCCGCTCTACGTCTGGCTGCCCGACGCCATGGAGGGCCCCACCCCGGTCTCCGCCCTCATCCACGCCGCCACCATGGTGACCTCCGGCGTGTACCTCATGGCCCGGATGAACCCCCTGCTCGACGTGGCCGGCGAGGCCCTGACCCTCATCGCCGTCGTGGGTGCGGCCACCGCCCTCTACGCTGCCCTCTGCGCCGTGGCCCAGCGCGACATCAAGAAGGTGCTGGCCTACTCCACCGTCTCCCAGCTGGGCTACATGTTCCTGGCCATCGGGTCGGGGGCCTATGTGGCCGCCATCTTCCACATGATCACCCACGCCTTCTTCAAGGCCCTGCTCTTCCTCGGCGCCGGCTCGGTGATCCACGGCATGCACGACGAGCAGGACATGCGCCGCATGGGCGCGCTGCGCAAGCTCATGCCGATCACCTCTGCCACGTTCATCGTGGGCTGGCTGGCCATCGCCGGCATCCCTCCCTTCTCCGGGTTCTGGTCCAAAGACGAGATCCTGGCCGCGGCCTGGGACCTCAGCCCGGCGCTGTGGCTGGTCGGCGTGGTCACCGCCCTGCTCACCGCCTACTACATGAGCCGCCAGGTCTTCCTCGTGTTCTACGGCCAACCCCGCTGGAAGGAAGCAGCCGGGGAGGCTGACGCCAAGCACGCCCCGACACCAAGTGAGTCTCCCTGGCTGATGACGACGCCGCTGGTGGTGCTGGCCGGGCTGGCGGCGGTGGCCGGCGTCCTCAACCTGCCCGGGGTCTTCACCCTCGAGCACTTCCTCGAGCCCGTCTTCGAGGACCGCCTGCACGAGCTCTCGCTCGACACCGGGATGCAGGTGACTCTGGCCCTCGTCGCCGTGGTCGGGGCCGCCATCGGCATCCTCGTGGCCCGGTCCATCTACCTCAGGCGCACCCAGCCGGCCGACCGCTTCGAGCCTGCGCTCCTGCGCCACGCCTGGTACTTCGACGAGGGCCTGGCCACCTTCTTCGGCGGCGCCGGACGGGCCTTCGCCAACTTCACCTCCCGGGTGTTCGACGGCAAGGTCATCGACGGGGCGGTCAACGGCGTGGCCACCCTGGTGCGCGGCGGGGGTACCGGACTGCGGCGAACCCAGACCGGCTACATCCGCAACTACGCCCTGGGCATGGCCGCCGGCGCGGCCTTGCTCCTCGGCTTCTTCGTCCTGCGGACCGGTCTCGTCTAGATGGAGACCAGCTTCCCGCTGCTCAGCGTGCTGGTGGTGGCCCCGGTCGTGGGCGCCCTGTTGGTGGCGCTGGCGCCCAAGGGCAACCATGCGCTGATCCGGGCCTTGGGGGTGGGCACCACCCTGGTGGTGGCGGCCCTGAGCATCTGGGTGCTGGTGACCTTCCAGGGGTCCGATGCCGGGTTCCAGCTGGGCGAGCGCTACACCTGGATCGCCGACTTCGGCATCTCCTGGAACCTGGGGGTCGACGGGATCTCGCTGTTCCTGGTCGTGCTCACCGGCCTGTTGTTCCCCATCGCGGTGATCGGGGTGAAGCCACCGCACGATCCCAAGGCCTACCTGGCCTGGCTGCTCCTGCTCGAGGCCGGCTGCCTGGGCGTGTTCCTGGCGCTGGATCTCTTCCTGTTCTTCGTCATGTTCGAGATCGTCCTCGTGCCCATGTACTTCCTGATCGGGGGCTGGGGCTACGGGGAGCGGGTCTACGCCGCGCTGAAGTTCTTCCTGTTCACCATGCTGGGCTCGGCATTCATGCTGGTGGGGATCCTGGCCGTGGCCTTCCTCCATGAGCGGGCCACCGGCGTGCTCACCTTCGACCTGGTCACCATCGCCGAGGCTGAGGGAGCCATCAGCCAGGGCGCCGCCCGCTGGTTGTTCCTGGCCTTCGCCGTGGCCTTCGCCGTCAAGGTCCCGGTGTTCCCGCTCCACACCTGGTTGCCCGACGCCCACACCCAGGCCCCCACCGCCGGCTCGGTGATCCTGGCCGGCGTCATGCTCAAGCTCGGCACCTACGGATTCCTGCGCTTCGGGCTCTACCTGTTCCCCGAGGCCGCCACCTACTTCGCCCCCCTCCTGGTCACTCTGGGCGTGATCGGCATCATCTACGGAGCGGTGGTGGCGGCGGTGCAGCGCGACCTCAAGCGCCTGGTGGCCTACTCCTCGGTGGCCCACCTGGGCTTCATCGTGCTCGGCACCTTCGCCTTCACCACCCAGGGCCTCCAGGGCGGCGTGATCCAGATGGTCAACCATGGCATCTCCACCGGGGCCCTGTTCCTCCTGGTCGGCATGATCTCCGACCGTAGCCACACCCGCGAGATCGCCAAGCTCGGCGGCCTGCAGAAGGCCGCTCCGGTGCTGGCCGGGGTGTTCACCCTGGTCATGCTCTCCTCGGTGGGGCTGCCCGGCCTCAACGGGTTCGTAGGGGAGTTCCTCATCCTCATCGGCAGCTTCCCCACCCGCCGGTGGTGGACCGTGGTGGCCACCGCCGGGGTCATCCTGGCTGCGGTCTACCTGCTGTGGGCCTACCAGCGGGTCTTCCACGGCGAGCCCGAGGGCGACAACGCCACCATGCCCGACATGAACCGCCGGGAGCTGGCTGTCATGGCCCCGCTGCTGGCCGCCATCGTGTTCCTCGGCGTGTACCCCAAGCCGGTGCTCGAGCGCATCGAGCCCGCCGTCGACCGCCTCATCGCCCACGTGGAAGACCGCTCCGACTTCACCCAGCCCGAGGTGGTCGCCACCGGGACCGGTGAGCGACCGTGATCGGCCAGATCCAGCCCATCGTCACCCCGGCCATCGACTGGTCCGCCGTCTCGCCCCTGCTCGTCCTGGTGGGCGGGGCCCTGTTCCTGCTGACCGCGGCCGCCCTCAGCACGGGACGCCCGCCCCGGGGCTTCTACGCCCTGTTCACGGTGGTGACGTCGGTGCTGGCCATGGTCTGCTCAGGGTTGATGTGGGGGCGGGTGACCGACCCGGCCCAGGGCGCCTACAGCGCCATTGGTGACGCCCTGGTGATCGATGGGTTCAGCGTCTTCTTCGGCGTGGTCATCACCGCCGCCATCGCCCTGACCGCCCTGCTGGCCGACGACTACCTGCGCCGGGAGGGCCTCGACGGCCCCGAGCTGTACGTGCTCATGTTGCTGTCGGGCACGGGCGGGTTGGTGATGGCCATGGCCAACGACCTCATCGTGGTCTTCCTCGGCTTGGAGACGCTCTCCATCGCCCTCTACGTCATGGCCGGCTTCCAGCTCCGGCGCCTGGAGTCCCAGGAATCGGCCATCAAGTACTTCGTGTTGGGCTCGTTCTCCTCGGCCTTCTTCCTCTACGGCATCGCCCTGGTCTACGGGGCCACCGGCTCCACCAACTTCAGCCGCATCGCCGACTTCCTGGCCGGCAACCTGTTGGTGGCCAACGGCCTGTTGCTGGCCGGCTTCGCCCTGTTGCTGGTGGGCCTGGGCTTCAAGGTGGCCGCCGTCCCCTTCCACGTGTGGACGCCCGACGTCTATCAGGGGGCGCCCACCCCGGTGTCGGCCTTTTTGGCCTCGGCCTCCAAGGCGGCCGGCTTCGCCGCCCTGTTGCGGGTGTTCCTGTCGACCTTCGAGATCTACCGCCTCGACTGGCGCCCGATCATGTGGGCCCTGGCCGTGCTCACCCTGGTGGTGGGCTCGTTCCTGGCCATCGTCCAGACCGACGTCAAGCGCATGCTGGCCTACAGCTCCATCAGCCACGCCGGCTTCATCCTGGTCGGGGCCGAGGCGGCGAGTGATCGGGGGGTGGCCGGCGCACTGTTCTACCTGCTGGCCTACACCTTCATGGTGGTGGGCAGCTTCGGCGTGGCCACCCTGGTGGGGCGCCGGGGCGACGCCGACCACAGCCTGCCCGCCTACCGGGGCCTGTCCCGGCGACGGCCGCTCCTGGCGCTGGCCTTCACCGTGTTCCTGCTGGCCCAGGCCGGGGTGCCCCTCACCTCGGGGTTCCTGGCCAAGTTCTACGTGATCGGTGCCGCGGTCGAGGCCGAGAGCTACGCCCTGGCCCTGATCGCCATGGTCTCGGCGGTCGTGTCGGCCTTCGTCTACCTGCGGATCATCGTGGCCATGTACATGACGGGCGAGGAGGGCGACGACGCCGAGGACCTGCCCGCCATCCGGGTCCCACCCGCCGCCGCCCTCAGCCTGGGCATCGCCCTGGTCTTCACCGTCGTGGTCGGCGTCCTGCCCTCGCCGGTGGTCGACTTCGCCCGCGACGCCATCCCGGTCCTGGTCAGCGCCGGTCCCTGACGCAATGGTCCTCGCTCATGGGCTCGACGTCGCACAGGGCCAGAGCCATGGACGCCTGGCACTTCGCCGTAGCTGCCGTCGTGGGCCCGACCCTGCTCGAGGTGGGGGAGGCCAGGGCCTTCGCCACCCGAGACGACGAGCAGGCGAGCGTTGTCGAGCAACTGGGCTTCCTCGTCCTCTGACCCGCTCTTTGGCCTGGGTAGGGGGTGGTCACTAGGCTGATTTGGAGTGTCGGAGTTCCTTCGTGCCTACCTCACCGTGGCCGTCTTCGCGGGAGCGGCGGGACTCTTGGTGCTCCTGTTGTCGACGCTCGGGTGGGCCATCCGGCCCTCACGACCGAGCCGGCAGAAGTCGATCGCCTACGAGAGTGGGGTCGACCCCGCGGGTCCGGGGTTTGGCCAGAGCCAGGTGCGCTACTACATCTTCGCCCTGCTGTTCGTGCTGTTCGACGTGGAGGCCGTCTACATCTTCCCCTGGGCGCTGCGGCTGGAGGCCTACGGGGTGTTCGGGCTGGTGGAGATGGGCATCTTCATCGTCATCCTGGCCCTGGGCCTGGTCTACGCCTGGCGCAAGGGGGTGCTGCGGTGGGTCTAGTCGAGCGGGGACGCATGCCCAAGCCCCTCAGCCACCTGCTGAACCTCAGCCGCAGCTACTCGCTGTGGGTCTACCAGTGGGGCCTGGCCTGCTGTGCCATCGAGATGGGGGCGTGCTTCGGCTCGCCCCGCTACGACGTGATGCGCCTCGGCGTCATCCCCTTCCCGGCCAGCCCCCGCCAAGCCGACCTGGTCGTCATCTCCGGCACCGTCACCGACAAGATGGCCCCGGCCATCCGCCGCCTCTACGAGCAGATGCCCGACCCCAAGTACGTCATCTCCATGGGCAGCTGCGCCAACTGCGGCGGCCCCTACTGGGACTCCTACTCGGTGACCAAGGGCGTTGACCAGATCGTGCCCGTCGACGTCTACGTGCCCGGGTGCCCGCCCCGCCCCGAGGCCCTGCTCGAGGGCATCATCCTGCTCCAGGAGCGCATCCGGGGCGAGGACATGGCCGAGCGTTGGAAGGGTGACCCCATTGTCGTCGGCTGACGAGGGGGACGAGAAGCAGCGAGGCGACCCTGGGGGGCCGCCGGCCGAGGAGATCACCGATCCGGCCCTGGCGGCCGAGGTCGACGACCCGGGGGCCTCCAACGTGCCCAGCGGTGAGGAGGCGGCACCGGGCGAGGGCGTCACTGCTGCCGACCAGGGGCCCTTGCCGGCCGCTGGCGCGCCGGGCGAGCTCTCCAGCGACCAGACCCCGGCCCAGGGCAAGGAGGAGGGGCGGACCGTCCCGGCCGACGACCTCGGCCATGTGGCCGGAGGCGACGCCGGCTCCCCCGAGTCGGTCCCGGGGCCCGAGTCGACCGAGGGTCCTGAGGATGAGCCGCCTGGCGCCCCCCCAGTGCCCGCCCCCAAGCCCGCCCCCGAGGCAGCGGCGACCGATCCTGCGACCGAGACCGAGGCTCGCCTGACCAGTGGGGCCGATCCGGCCGCGAGCGAGACGGTCGCGGTCGTGCCCGAGCAGCCCCCGGCCACCCCCAGCGCCGTCGCCGCCGAAGGGGCCGCCGTGCAGCGGGCCACCGAGGAGAAGGTCGCCCAGGCCGTGGCCGTCCGCGAAGCCACGGTGGTCGAAGCGGCTGAGGAGGAGGCTGAGCGGGGTGAGACCGACCACGACCGCCAAGGCATGGTCGACACCCTCCGGCGCGTCCTCGGCGATGCAGCGGTGGATGCGCACATCCGGCCCGGGGTCGATGCCTGGGTCCGGGTGCACGTCGACGCCTGGCGCCACGCCGCCGAGGTGTGCCGGGACACCCTCGGCCTCACCTACTTCTGCTATCTGTCGGCCATCGACTGGCTTCCCTCCCCCTACGGGCGGAGCGAGGACCCCGCTCCCGCCGATGCGGCCAACGAGACGGAGGTGGGCGAGGAAGCCTCCGGCGACACCGGGGTCGATGAGGCCGCCACCGACGTGACCCCGGCCCAGTTGGCCCACGGTGTCGCCGGGGGCGAGACCCGCTTCCAGCTCCTGGCCCGCTTGGTCTCGCCTACCACGCACCTGGGCCTGACCCTCAAGGCCGATCTGGTCGAGCCCGAGCTGCGGGCACCGTCGCTACTGGAGGTCTTTCCCGGTGCCGACTGGCACGAGCGGGAGGCCTGGGAGATGTTCGGCATCGACTTCGAGGGCCATCCCAACCTGATCCACCTCTACCTCCCGGGAGGCTTCGAGGGCCACCCCCTGCGCAAGGACTTCCCCCTGCTCGCCCGGGAGGTCAAGCCCTGGCCCGGCCTGGTCGACGTCGAGGCCATGCCCGACGAGGTTGTGCCCGCTGAGGCTGAGCCCGGTGGGGGTGAGGGCGCATGACCGCCGTCTCCGAGCGCGAGCAACGGGCCTACATCGGCGGCCAGGCGGCCGATGCCCGGGTCAACGTCGAGCTGGAGACCGACGGCATGACGCTGAACATCGGGCCCCAGCACCCGGCCACGCATGGCACCTTGCGCATCGTCACTCGCCTCGACGGTGAGCAGGTCATCTCCGCCGACCCGATCATGGGCTACATGCACCGGGGCTACGAGAAGCTGGTCGAGGTTCGCACCTATCCCCAGGTCACCACCCTGGTCAACCGCATCGACTGGTTGGGCAGCTTCGCCAACGAGGTCCCCTTCATCCTGGCCGCCGAGCAGCTCATGGAGATCGAAGCGCCGCCCCGGGCCCAGTGGATCCGCACCCTCCTCTTCGAGCTGTCCCGCATCGCCAACATCACCCTGTTCCTGGGTGACATGGGGGTGCAGCTCGGGGCCATCACCGCCGTCTTCTACGCCTTCCGCGACCGTGAGCATGTCCTCAACCAGATCGAGGCGGCCACCGGCGGGCGCTTCCACCCCAACTTCGACCGCATCGGCGGCCTCAAGGAGGACCTGCCCAAGGGGTGGGTGGCCGAGACCAAGTCGGTGATGAACAAGGTCCGTGACTTCTGCGACGAGATGGAGACCCTGCTTCTCGGCAACGAGATCTTCGAGACCCGGACCCGCGGCATCGGCGTCATCCCCCCCGAGATGGCGCTGGGTTACGGGCTGTCGGGAGCCAACCTCCGGGCCTCGGGCGTCGACTGGGACCTGCGCCGGGACCAGCCCAGTCCGCTGGCCTGGTCGGAGGTCGACTGGAAGGTCTGGACGCATCCCGACGGTGACAGCTTCGCCCGCTACTGGGTGCGTCTCCAGGAGACCCGCGAGGCGGCCAGCATCGTCGACCAGCTCCTCGACGGCCTCCCCGCCGGTCCCATCATGGCCAAGGTGCCTCGCATCATCAAGGTTCCCGCCGGCGAAGCCTGGGTCTCCACCGAGAACCCACTCGGCGAGATGGGCTACTACGTCATCAGCAAGGGCGACCTCGGCCCCTTCCGAGTCAAGATCCGCACCCCCTCCTTCTCCAACATCTCCATAGTCCCCTGGGTCTTGAAGGGCGTCTACGTACCCGACATCATCACCATCCTCGCCAGCCTCTACTTCATCCTGGGCGACATCGACAGATGATGTCCCTCGCCCTCGAGCTGGCCTACTGGCAACAGCTCACCATCAAGGTCATCGCCATCCTCATCATCGTGCCCACCGCCACGGCCATCATCGTGCAGACGTTCCTGTTCAAGGTGATGGCCCACATGCAGAGCCGCCTCGGCCCCATGGAGGCCGGCCCCCACGGCATGCTCCAGCTCATGGCCGACGGGGCCAAGTTCGTGCAGAAGGAGGTGCTGGCTCCGGCCCGGGCCGACCGGCGGGTGTTCGCCCTGGCCCCGGTGGTGGTGCTGTTGTCGACCTTCCTGCTGTTCGTGGTCATCCCCGCTGGTCCCAGCGGCGTGGCCGAAGACCTCGACATCGGCATCTTCTTCGCCTTGGCCGTCTCGTCGATCTCGGTGCTGGGCGTGCTCATGGCCGGGTGGTCCTCAGCCAACAAGTACGCCCTCATGGGTGGGTTGCGAGCCGCCGGCCAGCTCATCGCCTACGAGCTGCCCCTGGTGCTGGCCGTGGTGGGCGTGGTCATCCAGGCCGGCACCCTCAGCCTTCAGGGCATCGTGACGGCCCAGGCCCAAGGGGAGATCTTCGGGTTCGGGCTCATCGGCCTGCCCTTTGTCTTCACCCAGTTCGTCGGCTTCGCCCTGTTCCTGATCGCCACCCAGGCGGAGCTCACCCAGCCCCCCTTCGACATGCCGGTGGCCGAGTCCGAGCTGGTGGCCGGCTACCAGGTCGAGTACAGCGGCCTGCAGTTCCTGTTCTTCTACCTGGGCGAGTTCGGAGCCGCCTTCGCCTTCTCGGCCCTGGCCGCCACCATGTTCCTGGGCGGCTGGTGGGTGCCCGGGCTCGACCTCGACGGCGGCCTGCTCTCGAACGTCATCGGCCCCGCCGTGCTGTTCGCCAAGACCATGGCCGTGGCCTTCCTCATCTTTTGGATCCGCTTCACCTACCCTCGCCTGCGTGAGGACCAGCTGCAGACCTTCGCCTGGAAGTACCTGATCCCCCTGTCGCTGTTGAACATCCTGGTCACCGGGGTGTTCAAGGTCGCCTTCTAGCCCCCACCCGTTCCCACCACCGAGAGAGGAGGACCTGCCCATGCCCCAGCTTCCCGGCCTAGTCAAGGGCCTCGGCGTCACCCTGCGCACCATGCTGCGCCCCGCCGTGACCACCCAGTACCCCCACACCAAGGAAGCGCCTCCCAGCCGGGCCCGAGGGGTCATCGCCCTCAAGGAGGAGAACTGCACGGTGTGCATGCTCTGCGCCCGGCAGTGCCCTGACTGGTGCATCTACATCGAGGGCTACAAGACCAAGGCCCCACCCCGCCGGGCCGGG
>JALZNY010000241.1 GCA_030857525.1 Actinomycetota bacterium | reverse complement strand
GGTCAACTCAGGCCGTTGGCGTGAGACCCCGTCCCGCCATCCCGTCCCCGCCATCCCGTCCCCGCATCCGACCCCACGAGCGGTGGCGATCACCGCCATCTGCGGGGTCAGAACCTCCAAGGGAGGGTCAACAGTCGACGGCGTGGCCGAGGGGCGGTGCAGGCGGCGGCGAGCTCTGCCGTTCCGAGGGCGCCGATGGGCGCGGCCAGCACCGAGTGCAACATGCATCAGAGCCAGAGCACCTGATCTCGGAGGGCCTCGTCGCCCGGGTGGGCTTGGAGGATCTCTTCCAGCGCTTCGAGGTAGCGACCGATGGTGCGGCGACCGCGGGGCATGCTCGAGTCGGAGGTGAAGATCAGGCCCGCATGGCTTCTGCCCTCGGCAGCCCAGGTGCGGGCGATGGTGACGAAGTCCCCGACGTTGTTGGAGAGAAGCGCTCGGTTGTCCTCGTCGCAGATCTCCAGGAGGGAGTCGTCGTCCTCCTGCTCCCATCCGCGTTCCACCGCGGCGACCACGTCATGGCCGGCGACTCGGAGCTGTTCGGCGATCGTTGGCGCGTAGTGGCGGTCGAGGGCCAGCCTCACCCGAGCGCCTGCTGCTGGCGCTCCCAACGGGCGCGCTCAGCGGCCGCGACACGCTCGGCATGGGTGGCGTCGGCATCGACCTCGGCGCTGAACTCGGCGTAGTACTCGAGCGCGGCACGCACCCGTCGAGGGTCCCGAGACTACGAATCCAGCTCCTCGGCCAGGGCCAGCCAGCGCTCCTCGACCTGGGTCAGGTGGGCCTCAGCGTCGGCCAGCGACTGGGAGATCTGGGTGAGGGCGCTGTGGTCGGTGGCGACCGAGAGCTCGGTGACCACACGGTCCCGGTCCGCCGCCGCCTCGGCCAGCTCTCGCTCGGCTCGGGCCAGGAGCCGGCGCACGGTGCTGGGCGAACGCACCTTGGCCGGGGCCGCCGCCGCGGCCGTGCTCGCCACGACAGAGGCCGGCTCCCCGCCCGGCGTCTCGTCGGAGGACGGGGCGGGCCGGTCCCCGACGGACGGGGCCGTACCCCGGGAGGCGAGCGACGTCCGGGTGGCGGCGTACCCGGCGTAGCCGCCCGGGGCGAGGGTCCCATGACCCTGGCCGTCCAGCACCAGGACGTCCTCGACCGTACGCTCCAGAAAGGCGCGGTCGTGGCTGACCACCACCACCGTGCCCGGCCACGCGTCCAGGTGGTCCTCCAATGCCCGAAGGGTGTCGAGATCGAGGTCGTTGCTGGGCTCGTCGAGCAGCAACACGTTGGGCAGCCCGGCCAGCACCAGCAGCAGCTGCAGCCGTCGCTGCTCCCCCCCCGAGAGGGTCCCCACGGGTGCCCACTGGGCGTCGGCGTCGAACCAGAAGCGCTCCATGAGGCGGGCCTGCATCCAGTTGGGCTGGCGCTGGGGGCCAGCCACAGCGTCTCGCACCCGCTGGGACGGGTCGAGGTCTCGCCCGGTCTGGTCGTAGTAGCCGAGCCGGACGGTCGGGCCCGTCTCCACCTGTCCGGCGGAGGGGGTCAGGCGTCGGGCCATGACGTCGAGGAGAGTGGACTTTCCCGACCCGTTGGGGCCCACCAGCCCGAGGCGATCCCCCGGGCCGAGGTCGAGCTCGAGGCCCTCGAACAGCACCGGGTTGGTGCCGAAGCGGTGTCCGACGCCGTGGAGCTGGACGACCTTGTCGCCCAGCCGGGGCGTCCCGTCCCACTGCCCCGCGCCGGCCAGGTCCAAGTTCCCGGGGCGATCGGAAGTGGGGCCGCGACCCTCGACGATGGCGGTGGCCGACGCGATGCGGGACTTGGGCTTGCGCGTACGGGCCGGCGCACCCCGGCGTAGCCAGGCCAACTCGGCGCGCGCCAGGTTCCGCCGTACTGACTCGGCCGTGGCTTGCTGCTCGGCCCGCTCGGCGGCCGCCGCCAGGTAGGCGGCGTAGCCCCCGTCGTGTAGGTAGCCCCGGCCCCGGTCCAGCTCGAGGATGCGGGTGCTCACCCGGTCGAGGACGTGGCGGTCATGGGTCACCACCACCAGCCCTCCCCTGAACCGGGCCAGACGGTCCTCCAGCCAGGCGATGGCGTCGAGGTCGAGGTGGTTGGTGGGTTCGTCCAACACCAGGAGGTCGACCTCGTCGACCAGCACCCGAGCCAGCGCCGCCCGCTTGGCCTGCCCGCCCGAGAGCGTGGCCACGTCCGCTTCGACCAGACCGCCCATTCCCATCCGCTCGAGGATGGCGGCCGCCTCCCAGTGGGGACCCACCGCCGAGCGCACGTCGCCCGGCACCAGCGCGGGTCGCTGGGCCAGGAAGCCCACCCGCACGTCCCGGCCCCGCCGGACCGTGCCCTCCTCCGGGTCCTCGACGCCGGCCAGGGCGCGCAACAGGGTCGACTTGCCGGTGCCGTTGCGGCCCACCACGCCGAGACGGTCACCGCTGCGCAGCGTGAGGGAGAGATCCTCGAACAACGGCCG
Source organism: Actinomycetota bacterium (assembly GCA_030857525.1). GTDB lineage: Bacteria > Actinomycetota > Acidimicrobiia > Acidimicrobiales > CADCSY01 > JADDRA01. Next base: position 981 of record JALZNY010000241.1, on the reverse strand, counting down.
GTCGGGACGGCGCACCGCCACCTTCTCGAGGTCCACCAGGATCACGCGAGAAGGCTACGGGCGTACCCTCGCCGAGCACGGCCGAGCGGTTAGCAGTCGATCCGGCGGCTAGGTCGAGGACGTCGCCGGGCGAGGAGCCAGGCCCCGGCCAGGGCCACCACCGCTGCGGCCACCAGGGGGCCGTCGCCCAGGCGGGTGTAGACGGTGTCGCCGGCGCGGCGCTCGATCTCGGCGCTGAGCACGGCGGGCTCGCCCAGATCGCTCTGTTGGCGCACCGTGCCGTCGGGGGCGACCACGGCGCTGAAGCCGGTGGGAGCGGCCTGGACCACCACCCGACCCGTCTCGACGGCCCGCATCCGGGCCGCACCCAGCTCCAGGGCCGGCATCTGGGTGGTGGGATAGGACGCCGCGTTGGTAGGCACCAGCACGAGCTCGGCCCCCTCGTGGAGGGCGGCCCGGACTCGCCGGGGGAAGAACACCTCGAAGGAGATGACCACGCCCAGGTCGCCGGCCGGTGTCTCCAACAGCCCGGGGCCCTGACCGGGGATGACGTCGCGGGCCACGGCCGAGGTATCGGCCACCCGCTCGACCAAGGACCGGAAGGGGAGCCTCTCGCCGAAGGGCACCACCTGGTGCTTGCGGTAGTGATCGAGCAGGGCGCCGTCGGGTCCCCACGCCGCGGCCAGGTTGTGGCGGACCGGGCCCCGGCTCTCGCTGACTCCCGAGACGATGGTGGCGTCCAGGCGCCGGGCCAGGTCGCCCACCTCCCGGGACCGGGGTGAGCCGGCCACGTCGCCGTCGACCCGCACCCCGTCCTCAGGCCACAGCACCAGGTCGGTTCCACCTGCGAGGGCCTCGGTGGTGGACACCAGGGTGGGCAAGCCCGGTCCCGAGGATCCCTCGACCGCCCGCAGGCCCCGTTCCCCGCCGACCTGGATCACGGCCACGTCGAGGCGACCTATGGCCTGGCCCCGGGGGGCG
>JALZNY010000240.1 GCA_030857525.1 Actinomycetota bacterium | reverse complement strand
GGGTGATCTTCGCTGCAGGAGCTGCCTGCGTGCTGGGGATGCGAGACCGCCGCCGGGCCCTGCTGGTGGTGGTGGTCGTGGCCGCCGGCCTGCGGGTGGCGGCGCTGGCCGACATCCCTGTGCTGTCCGACGACGTCTACCGCTACGCCTGGGACGGACGGGTGCAGGCCGCAGGCGTCAACCCCTACCGCTACCCACCCACTGCCACCGAGCTGGCCGACCTGCGCGATCCCTGGCTGTGGCCCGACCCTGCCGGTTGCAAGGCTCTCGACCGTCCCCCCGGCTGCACCCTCATCAACCGGCCCGACGAGCACACCATCTACCCGCCAGTGGCCCAGGTCTGGTTCCGCACCGCCAACCTCCTTCTGCCCGACGACGCCCAGGAGCGGGCCTGGCAGGCCCTGGCCCTGGCCGTCGACCTCGGCCTGGTCGCCACCCTCGCCCTGGCCCTGTCCCGCCTCGGCGCCGACCCGCGTGCGGTCGTCCTCTACGCCTGGAGCCCCATCGCCGTGCTGGAGTCGGCCCAGAGCGCCCACATCGACGCCTTGGCCGTGCTGGCGACGGTGGCGGCGCTGTGGGCGAGCCGCCGGCACCGAAGCGCACTGAGCGGGGTCCTGCTCGGCCTGGCCACCCTGGTCAAGCTCTATCCGGCCGCCCTGCTCCCTGTGCTGCTGGGTCGGGGGAGCCAGCTCGATCGAAGTCAGGGCGATCGACGCCAAGGTGATCGACGCCGGCCGCTCGTCACCCTGGCCGCCTTCGCCGCCACCCTGGCCCTCGGCTACGCCCGCCACCTCGCGGCCGTCGGCGTCGACGTGGTGGGCTTCCTGCCCGGCTACCTGGCCGAGGAGGGCTACGCCGAAGGCAGCCGCTTCCTGTTGCTCGGGCTGGTGGGCCTGTCGGGAACCCCGGCCCAGGTCGTCGCCGGCCTCGGCCTGGTGATCGCCGCCGCCGTGGCCTGGCGCTCCCGGGCCCAGCCCGAGGTGGCGGCCACCCGCCTGTTCGGCACCGCGCTGCTCCTGGCCACGCCCGTCCAGCCCTGGTACGCCCTGCTCGTGGCGGCGCTGGCCACGGTCGGGCGCCGGTGGTGGTGGATCGCCGTCGCCGTCGCCGGCTACCCCGTCTACCTGGCCGCCCTCCTCGACGGCCCCATTCCCCTCATCGGTCGCCTGAGCTACGGGCTGGCCGCCCTGGTGGTCGTCGTGGGCGAGCTGTGGTCGCGGTACCGGCCCCCACAGCGCTCAGGGTCGGGCGGCTCGGGCGAACCACCGCCGCCCGGCGACGGCGAAGCTGCCAGGGACCAAGCCGGCTTGGGTGGCGAGCACGGCGAAGTCGTCGGCGCCGACCCGGGCCCAGGGGAACCACGGTCCCACACCTTCTCCGACGGCACCCTCGATGCGGACCGTGAGGCTCTCGCTGGCCGTGCCCGGGGGCTCGACCTCGACCACGGCCTGACCGTCGGGGCGCAGGAGGCCCCGGACCCGCCGGAGCAGGTCGAGGGGATTCCCGCCGATGCCGATGTTGCCGTCGAGCAGGACGGCCGAGCCCCACCGGCCCTCCCCGGGGAGGTGGTCGAAGACCGAGCGGTGCAGGACGGCAGCGCCCCGGCGCCCCGCCTCGGCGACGGCCACAGGTGAGGTGTCGACGCCTAGCGCCATGCGACCGCATTGGGCCAGCGCGGCAGCGATGCGTCCCGGACCGCAGCCGATGTCGAGCACCGGCTCGGGCAGGTCCTCCACCAGGGCAAGCTCGACTCCGTCGAGGTCGGCTCGCCACCGGCCGACGTCGAGCGCGATGGTTCCCCCTGCCTGGGTGCGCAGGACGGCGGTCACGCCACCCTTCTACCCATCTCGGCCACCATGGCGCCAAAGCGCGTCCCGGGGATGGTGACGGCCACGGCCAGGGCGTCGTGGTAGCGGTCGACGTCACGCAGCACGGCCAGCAGCCCGGTGCGCCGACCGGTGGCCACCAGACGCTCGAGCTGGCGCCGCCCAGTATCGGCCCGGCTGGTGGGGATGCCGAGGACCACCTGCGGGTCGGGCTGGCTCAGGCCCAGCCCCCACCATCCCCCGTCCTCGGCCGGACCCAGGACGGCGTCGGTCCCGTGGAGGCCGAGGCGGTCCAGCGCCCCTCGCAGCAGGTCAGGGGTCACCTGGGGGGTGTCCATGCCGATCTGGAGGGCGGGCCCCCGCACCTGGCTCCACGCCCGGGCCAGACGCACATCGAAGGCCCCGCTCCCCTGATCGACGAGGTCCACGCCGGGGGGAACCCAGGGTCCGGCACGACCGTCGAGGGCCACCACCACCCGCTCGACCCCGACGGCGCAACAGGCCTCCAGGGTGTCGGCCAGCGCGGCCTCGGCCAGGGCGGCGGCCTCCTCGTGCGTGCACGGCGGGCACAGCCGGGTCTTCACCCGGCCCGGCACCGGCTCCTTGGCCACCACGAGCAGTTCCATGTCGAACTGTCTAGGGCCTGGGAGCCCGGTCGCGCGGGCAGGGCGCTTGCGATCCCCCAGACACCACGACCGGGACAGGCCCCGTGAGGCAGCGTCGCCCTACCATGCCGGCCATGTCCGAACACGTGCCCCGGGTGCTGGTGGTCGCCGGCGGGCTGGGGCTGGCCGTGCTGGCGGCGACGGCGGCCGGGATCCCCGGTGCCGACACCATCCAGCTCATGGGCATCTCCTTCGGGGTGGCCCTGCTCGCCTTCGGGGCCGGCACGCTGGTCCGGCGCAGCTGGCATCGCTCGGGCCGGGAACGCACGCTGCCCGGCCAGGCCGTGATCGTCGCCCTCATCCCCGTGGCCAGCCTGGCCGCCGGCGCGCTGGTCGCCGCCCGGGCCATGTTCGTCTCCACCCACGACCTGGCCGCCCTCGTGGTGATCGTCGCAGGCGCCGGTACCGCCGGTGTCCTGGGCGCCCTGGCCCTGGCCGAGGAGCTGGAGGCGGCCCGGCGGGAAGCAGCCGCCGCCGGCGAGCGGGAACGAGCCTTGGAGCGATCCCGGCGCGAGCTGGTGGCCTGGGTCTCGCACGACCTGCGCACGCCCCTGGCCGAGATCCGGGCCATGGCCGAGGCGCTCGACGACGGGGTGGTCAGCGACGACGCCACCGTGGCTCGCTACCACGCCACCATGACTCGGGAGGCCGACCACCTCAGTCGCCTGGTCGACGACCTCTTCGAGCTCTCCCGGCTACAGGCCCAGGCGGCGGAGCTGGCCGTCGAGCGCATCCCACTGGCCGAGCTCATCGCCGACGCCGTGGCTGCGGCCGGGGTGGTGGCCCACAGCAAGGGAGTGCACGTCGACGGGCGGCTGGGAACGGGGGGCCTCGAGGTCCTGGGGTCGTCCCGGGAGATGCTGCGCATCGTGGGCAACCTGTTGGACAACGCCGTGCGCCACACGCCGCCGGGCGGAGCCGTACGGGTCGAGGTCAGCGACGACGTCGAACACGACCACGCCGTGGTGTCAGTCCTCGACC
>JALZNY010000239.1 GCA_030857525.1 Actinomycetota bacterium | reverse complement strand
CCCCACCGCCGTCGCCGTGCCGACCAGGACGGGGACGACCGACGCCGGCAGCGTCCGGGGCCGGGCCCCCAGCACCCACCGGTTCACGGGCGCCGGTTCACGGGCGACGGGGGAACCGGGAGAAGTCGGGAACACGCTTTTCCTTGAAGGCGTCCCGTCCCTCCTGGGCCTCCTCGCTCAGGTAGAACAACAGGGTGGCGTCCCCGGCTAGCTGCTGGATGCCGGCCAGGCCATCGTCGGCTGCGTTCATCGACGCCTTGAGCAGGCGCAGCGCCATCGGCGAGAGCGCCAGCATCTCCCGGCACCACCGCACCGTCTCGGCCTCCAGCTCGGCCAGCGGCACCACGGTGTTGACCAGGCCCATGGCCAGGGCCTCCTCGGCGTCGTACTGGCGGCATAGGAACCAGATCTCCCGGGCCTTCTTTTGGCCTACCGAGCGGGCCAGCAGACCCGAGCCGTAGCCGCCATCGAAGCTGCCCACCTTGGGACCGGTCTGGCCGAAGCGGGCGTTGTCGGCGGCGATGGTGAGGTCGCATACCACGTGCAGGACATGGCCCCCGCCGATGGCGTAGCCGGCCACCATGGCCACCACCGGCTTGGGGCAGCGCCGGATCTGGATCTGGAGGTCGAGGATGTTCAACCGGCCGATGCCGGCCTGGCCCACCGAGTCGTCGCCCAGGTAGCCGTCGTCGCCCCGGATCTTCTGGTCACCTCCCGAGCAGAAGGCATCGGGGCCCTCGCCGGTGAGGATGATCACGCCCACCGAGGGATCGTCCTGGGCTAGGCGGAAGGCCTCCGCCAGCTCCCCTACCGTCTGGGGCCGAAAGGCGTTGCGTACCTCGGGCCGGTCGATGGTGATCTTGGCCATCCCGCCGGCCGTCTCGTAGCGGATGTCCCGCCACTCGCCGCTCGCCTGCCAGTCGGGCAGCCCCTCGTCCATGGCCCCGGACCGTACCCGCCATAGCCTTCGGACGGGATCACGACCGGCCGGAGACCGTGCATGCCCTCGGTGGGGTGACTCGGTGGTGTCTCGGACGTCGACGCCAGCCGGCGGCGGAGCGTGGTGCGTCGCTGACGGCATGCCCGGGTAGAGCAGGCCCATGAACAGGGAGGCCTTGGGTCAAGCTGGTCTGCGGGGGTGGCGGGCGAGGGTCGGCGAGGCGGTGGCCCAGCCGGTAGCGAATCACTCGCCGTTGTCAGCCGAGCAGGTGCGTGCGGTCGTGGGAGCGCTGTTCTTCGCCCTGTCCCTCGTCTACGTGGCCGGTACCATCCGGCGCCTGGTAGGTCGGCGCTGAGGCCCCTTCTCGCCCACTCCTGATCGTGCACCGTCTGATCGCCGTGGTGGCCGAGGGACGGCCCGCCTTTGTGGATCAGCTTCGCCGGGTGTGGGACGCGGGGGACGCCGTGTTCCCCCTCGACCCCCGCCTGCCGGCTCCGGCGGCCGAGGCGCTGCTCGGCGTGCTGGCGCCGTCGGCCCTCGTCGACACCGAGGGCGAAGCTCACCCCCGGGCCGGCAGTCGCCCGGTTGACGACGGCGACGCCCTGGTGGTGGCCACCAGTGGGACGAGCGGATCACCCCGGGGTGTGGTCCTCACCCACGAGGCGGTGCGAGCCGCGGCCCTGGCCACCAGCGCGGCTCTGGCCGTCGACCCCGAGCAGGACCGATGGCTGGCCTGCCTGCCCCTGGCGCACGTGGGTGGCCTGTCGGTGATCACCCGAGCCTTGGCCACGTCCACGCCGCTCATCGTGCTCCCCCGGGTCGACGCCGTCGCCATCGAAGCCGAGGTCCGCCGAGGCGCCACCCTGGTCTCGCTGGTGGCCTCCACCCTGGCCCGGGTGGACACCGCCTGGTTCCGCCGGATCCTCATCGGCGGGTCGGCCCCTCCGAAGCGGCGTCCGGCCAACGTGGTAGCCACCTACGGCATGACCGAGACCGGAGGCGGCGTGGTCTACGACGCCCGCCCCCTCGCCGGTGTCGAGGTGCGGGCCGTCGACGGGGAGCTCCAGCTCCGAGGATCCATGCTGTTGCGCTGCTACCGCGATGGGCTCGACCCCAAGGACCCCGACGGCTGGTTGGCCACAGGCGACGCGGGGTCGGTGGCCAGCGACGGCGCCGTGGCCGTGCAGGGCCGCCTGGCCGAGGTCATCGTGACCGGTGGCGAGAAGGTGTGGCCGGCCCCGGTGGAAGCCGTGCTGGTTACCCATCCCGCCGTGGTCGACGTGGGCGTGGTGGGCCGGCCCGACCCGGAGTGGGGCCAACGGGTGGTGGCCGTGGTGGTCCCCGTCGACCCGGCGAGGCCGCCCACGCTGGCCGGCCTGAGATCCTGGGCCAAGGAGCACCTCCCCGCCTACGCCGCCCCCCGAGAGCTCGTCCTTGTCGACCACCTCCCCCGCACCGCCTTGGGCAAGCTCCGCCGCTCCGCCCTCTCACCCAGATGATCCTCAGCGTGCTCGACCAGTCGCCGGTCCCCTCGGGCTCGACGCCGGCGGAGGCCATCGGCCACACCGTTGCCCTGGCCCAGGCCGCCGAGCGGCTGGGCTACCGGCGCTACTGGCTGGCCGAGCACCACAACACCGCCTCGCTGGCCGGCACCGCCCCCGAGGTCCTGGCCGCCCACGTAGCCGGGCGCACGTCGAGCATCAGGGTGGGTGCCGGCGGCATCCTGTTGCCCTACACCAGCCCCCTCAAGGCGGCCGAGTCGTTCCGGGTGCTCCACGCCCTGTTCCCCGGTCGCATCGACCTCGGCGTGGGACGGGCCGCCGGCACCGACGAGGCGGGGGCGACGGCGCTGGGCCAGCGACCCGGTGCCGACGACGCCGACCACCCCGCCCGGCTGGCCGACCTGGTCGGCTTGGTCCACGGCGTCCACCGCGTCCACGGCGTCCAGCGCGACCACGGCGACAGTGACACCGACCAGGCGAACGGCGTCCGGGCCATGCCCGAGGGCGACGGAGCGCCCGAGGTCTGGGTCCTGGGCTCGAGCAGCGATGGGGCCGGCCTGGCCGCCCGCCTGGGCCTGCGCTTCTCCTTCGCCCACTTCGTGACGCCCTCCTTCGGCCCCCAGACCATGGCCGCCTATCGTCGTCGATTCCAACCCTCGGCCCACCTGCGGTCGCCGCTGGCCAGCGTCGGGGTCAACGTGGTGTGCGCGGAGACCGACGCCGAGGCCGAGGTCCTGGCTCTCAGCCACGACGTGTGGCGGCTGAGGCCCGAGGGGGCCGGCCGGGGCCCCCTGCTCCCGCCTGAGGAGGCCGCGGCCCGGCCGCTCACCCGCCTGGAGCGGGTGCAACTCGCCCAGCACCGAGACCGGCGGGTGGTGGGGGCGCCCGACCGGGTCGCCACCGCCCTGGCCTCGCTGGCCGGCGCCTACGAGGTCGACGAGCTGGTCGTGCTCACCGTGTGCCACGACCCCGCCGCTCGTCTGCGCTCCTACGAGCTGCTGGCCGGGGTCGTCGGGCCGGGGCGAGGCTC
>JALZNY010000238.1 GCA_030857525.1 Actinomycetota bacterium | reverse complement strand
CAGCGTCGGATCTCGAGTTGGACGTACTCCGTCAACCCCGCCAGATCGGCCTCGACCACGGGCGGGCAGGACACCAGTACGTGGCCACCAACAGGGATACGGTCAACTGACGCGCCCAGGATGAGTTCAGGCTGGCTGACAGTGAGGCGAGCCACGGCGTCGCGCCAGTCGGCCGCCAACGGGTCAACCACGGGGCCGGTGGTTGTGGCATAGCGAAGTCCTGGCGGCAGGTAGTGCGCCAGGAGGGGGATTGCCCCGATGGGGGCGAAGACCAGGTCACCGGGCTGGAGAACGGCTGCTGCCTGTTCCGACAGCGCCTTGACGTTGCTCTTGGCGTCGGGCGGGACCCCTGCGTTCACCGGGCCAGCGAGGATGGCGACGATCCCCAGGGTCGCCACTCCCAGGTGTCCCGAACGGGCGAGACCGAGCCCGAGGATCAGGATGGCCGCAGCCAGCACGATCCCCAGGTAGCGGGCGTGCCACTGCGAGCTGGCCCGGGAGGTGATCCAACCGGCGCCGACGGCGGCGACGGTCATCACCGATGTGGCGGCGACAACGGTCCCCGTTCGGTCCCAGGGTCGCTTCACCATCCCGACGAGGGCAACACCAGCGCCGAAGGTCAACGCCACCGCGGCGAACGGTCCTCCGATCAGCCCTATGAGGTCGTCTCGTACGAGCGGGACGCTCGGTGGGAGCGCCCAGCCGATCGCACTGTGGGCCCTCTGGTACAGCAGCGTCGGGACCCACGGAGCAAAGAGGACGGCCACGGCGCCGAAGGCGAGTACCGCGTCGATGAGCACCTGGCGGCGGTCGGTTCCGAAAAAGGCGCAGAGCAGGACGCCCAGGCCGGCACCGAGGGCGAGGAACAGTCCCCAGTAATGGGTGTACATGGTCAGCGTGAGGAGGATGGCGAACGCCGGAAGGTAGCGGCGACGTCGGAACACGAAGGCATGGAGCAGCGTGGCGGTGACGAGCACGGACAGCAGCGCCACCAACGCGTACATCCTCGTCTCGTTGGCGTAGGTCGCAAGGAAGGGGCTGAGGGCGGCGAGGAGGGCGCACATCCAGCCGGTCCGGCGCTCGAACAGGCTCCATCCAGCCCACAGCGCAGTCGGAACGACGGCCAGGGCGAAGAGCAGGGACAGGGTGTGGGTGGATGCCTCGGAGGATCCGAACAATGACATCCAGGCTCGCAGCAGCAGGTGGTACAGGGGTGGTGAGGTGTCCTGGCGCAAGACGTCCGCCATGGCTGCCAGGGGATGCGAAGAGATGCCGAGCGAGAGCGCCTCGTCGGTCCAGTACCACGTGTCGCGGCCCCGGCCCCACAAGAAGGCGAGCAGCGCCATCAGTCCGGCGAGCGCAGCCAGATCCGATCGGGAGGAGAAGGCGTTCGCTTTCCCGTGGCGCGATGACGGGGACCCGTTCGGACTCCGCTTGCCAGTAGCGTCAGGCGTCATGACAGGAACTGTGCTGATCACCGGCGGCTCCGGGTTCTTCGGGGAGATCCTCAAAGCGCGCCTCTTGGACGAGGGCTTCGATTGCGTGAGCATCGATCTCCAGCCTGACCCCACGATCCATCCCCGGCTGCGTTCGGTACTAGGCGACATCAGAGACAGCGACCTCGTCGGGAAGCTGTTCTCGGAGCATCGCTTCGAGGCGGTGTTCCACTGTGCCGCCATCCTCGCGCATGCAGTCGACGACCGTGACTTCCTGTGGAGCTCCAACGTTGCGGGGACAGAGGTGATCGCCCGGGCGGCGGCTGCCCATCAGGTCTCCAAGCTGGTCTTCATCTCCTCCAACTGCCTCTGGGCCGAGAGCTTCCACCGGCCGGTGACCGAGCAGGACGAACCTCAGCCGGTCGAGATCTACGGCAGGTCCAAGTGGGAGGCGGAGAAGGTGCTCGACCGGTACCGTGGCGAACTCGATTCGGTCATCCTTCGTAGCCCCACGATCATCGATGAAGGCCGCCTGGGCCTCCTCGCCATCCTCTTCGACTTCATCCGGGAGGGCCGCCGGGTGTGGGTGGTGGGCAAGGGCGACAACCGCTACCAGTTCGTCTACGCCCCCGATCTGGCCGACGCATGCATCCTCGCCCTGGGGGCCACCGGTTCAGTTTGCTACAACGTCGGCTCCGATGGTGTCGGCTCCCTTCGGGAGGTCTACCAGCACGTGATCGACCAGGCCGGTACCGGAGCGCGAGTGGCCTCGCTTCCCGCGGGCCCCACCTTGGGGGCCATGCGGGTGGCCAGCGCCCTGAAGGTGTCACCCCTCGGGCCCTACCACTGGCGGATGATCGCCGAGGACTTCATGTTCGACACGTCCAAGATCAAGGCCGACCTCGACTGGCAGCCGTCGCTCACCAACGAGGAGATGTTGGCGAGGGCGTACAAGAGCTACGAGCGCGATTTCGACGAGATCCATCGCCGGACCGAAGTCTCTGCCCACCGCCAGCCGGCGAAGATGGGAGCGATCCGTCTCCTGAAGTGGCTCTCCTGATCCACCTCGGTCAGACCCGCTTCTCGTAGACGAGCACGAAGACCGAGGTCCCCGGCTCCGGCTCCTCGTCCTTGGGGAAAGGGCCTCGGCGTAGGGCCAGCGTCGGGTCGGCGTCGAGCACTTGGCGCCACTCCCGGCAGCGCAGGTCCATGAGTCGGGACCAGGTCAGGTCGCCGGGCTCGGTGGTGAGGCGGGGGCAGACGAGGATGATCTGGGCGCCCGGGCCCAGGTCGTCGACCAGCGGTTCGAGGCCGGTGGCCGGGGTCGACGCCTCCATCCGGTCCAGGGCGTGGCGCCAGTCGACCACCTGGGGGTCGGCCACCAGGCCCATCGGGATGGCGTAGCGCAGGTCGTCGCCGAAGTAGTGGTACAGGAGGGGGACATGCTCGATCTGGGTGGATATGACGAGGTCGCCGGGCCGGGTCACGGTTTCGAGCACGAGCGAGACCTCCTCGACGTTGCCCTTGTCGTCCATGGTCGGCGTCGCTCGGGCCCCGGTGACCCGACCCAGGGGCTGGGTCCAGAACACCACGATGAGGCCGAAGGCGACCAGCCCGGCGCCCCCGGCCCGGCTGAGGGCCAGGGCGGCCAGCACGAGCAGCGGGGCCAGGAAGATCCCGAAGTACCGGGCCGACCATCCGGGCTCGATCTGGGACCCGACCCAGGCCAGGCTCACGCTGGCCGCCACCACCACGGCCAGGCCGACGACGGCCCGCCCTTCGCCCGTGTGCCGCTGGCGAGCCAGCACGGCCAGGGGGACCGTGCCGGCCACGAGCAGAGCCACCAGCACCCGCTCGTCGCCCAACACCGAACCGAGGGCCGACACCGCCTCGCGCAGCACCGGCACCGTCGACCATGGCGCTCCGGTGGCGCTGACCTGGCGGGCCAGCGTCGGTACCCAGGGGGCGTAGAGCAGGGCCACGCCGGTGAAGGCCAGGACCACGTCGAGCAGGGCCCGGCGCGTGTCGGGGCGGCGCAGGGC
>JALZNY010000237.1 GCA_030857525.1 Actinomycetota bacterium | reverse complement strand
GGCCGACTTCGACGCCCTGCTCACGACCGGTCGGGGGCCCTGGGCCGCGCCGTTCCTGGTGTTCCTCGACGGCATCACCGACCCCCAGAACCTCGGTGCCCTGCTGCGCACGGCCGAGGGCGCCGGGGTGTCGGGAGTGGTCCTGCCTCGGCACCGGGCGGCGCACATCACCCCCACGGTGGCCAAGGCCGCGGCCGGAGCCGTTGAGCACCTCCCCATGGCGGTGGTCGGCGGCCTGCCCACTGCCCTGGCCCAGGCCCGCCAGGCGGGCGTGTGGACGGTGGGCCTCGACAGCGGTGGCGACTCCAGCCTGTTCGACCTCAGCCTGGCCGCCGAGCCCGTCGCCCTGGTGTTGGGCGCCGAGGGCCGGGGCCTCGGCCGCCTGGTCCGCGACCGCTGCGACGTCGTGGCCTCGATCCCGCTCCGGGGCGCCCTCCCGTCGCTCAACGTGGCCGCGGCCGCGGCCCTGGCCTGCTTCGAGGTGACCCGCCGCCGATCGTCATGAATCGGGGCGCCGGGCGGCCGGTTCGTCATCGTCTTGTCACCTGGGAAGCTGGAGGTGGCCAGGCCGCACGGGTACGATCGGCTCGCTCTCAGCGCCCCACCAGCACCTCCGTCGCAGCCACTCAGGAGATCCCCATTGTCGCCCCGATCCGGCACCGCCGCACTCGACCACCTCGATGACGACGCCTTGGCCATACGGGCCCAACAGGGTGACGACCTGGCCCAGCAGGCGCTGATCCAGCGCTACCGGCGCTTCGCCTCCTATCATGGCCGCGGGTACTACCTCCCTGGGGGTGACGCCGACGACATCGTCCAAGAGGCGCTCATCGGGCTGTACAAGGCCATCCGCGACTACCGCCCCCACCATCGAACCTCGTTCCAGGTGTTCGCCGAGCTGTGCATCACCCGCCAGATCCATACGGCAGTCAAGGCGGCCCGCCGGTTCAAGCACCAACCGCTCAACCAGTACGTCTCCATCTCCCGGCCTCGGCCTGAGGGTTCCTACGAGCCGGTGGCCGATCGCCTGATCGACAACCACGCTGATCCGGCCGACGACGTCGTCGCCGTGGCCAGCGCCCAGGCGGTCGACGCCACCATGGCGACCATGCTCTCGGGCTTCGAGATCGATGTGCTCCGCCTCTTCGTCAGCGGTCAGAGCTACGAGGAGATCGGGACCCTGCTCGGTCGCCAGGTCAAGTCGATCGACAACGCACTACAGCGGATCAAGCGCAAGCTCAGCCGCTCGTCCTACTTCTTGGCCGCTTCGTAGTAGGGGTTGGCCCCGCTGGCGTGGTCGGTGACGTCGGTGACCTGGGTGATCTCGGGGACCGACTCTCGGATGGCCACCTCGATGCCCTGGGACAGGGTGACCGTGGCCATGCCACAGCCCTGGCACCCACCGCTCAGGCGGAGGTAGGCGACGCCGTCGTCGACCGCCACCAGCTCGGCCTGGCCCCCGTGGGAGGCGATGCTGGGGTTGATCTGGGCCTCGATGACCTGGGCCACCCGCTGGGCCACGTCGCCGCTGAGATCGGCGGGGGGATGGGCGGTGATCGACGGGCTGGCCGGCGACGGGGGCCGGTTGGGGTTGGTGACGGTCATGCCCGGGTTGAGCAGGTCCCGGCTCACGCCCAACGTGGCGCCCCGCAGTTGGTCGACGCTGGCGGCGGGGATGACGACCGACACGTCGTCGTGGCGCTGTACGGCGTCGTCCGGCCCGGCCCGGTCGAGGGCGTCGAAGTACAGGTCGTAGGTGAACTCGGGCCCGGCCACGCCGGTGACCTCCAACCACAGGGCCAGGGTCTCGGCGTTGGGCTCACCCTCGCGCAGCGCCACCACCTTCTTGCGGGCCTGATCGGTGACGGTGAGCACCGGCTCGCCGTCGACGCCCGGCTGGTGGGACTGCTCATCGAGGTTCTGGGAAGCGCTCACGTCGGCCATGCCCCCATGATAGGACCGTGCCCCGGGTCCTCCTGATCCTGCCCACCGGTACCTACCGGGCCGCCGACTTCGTGCGGGCCGCCTCCGTCCTGCGCACCGAGGTGGTGGTCGCCTCCGAGCACCGCCAGGCCATGGCGGCCTCCATGGAGGACCGGGCTCTGGTGTTGCCCCTCGACCGGCCTGAGGCGGCCGCCGCCGCCATCGTCGCCTTCGCCGCCCGCTCCCCCATCGACGCCGTGGTGGCGGTCGACGAGCAGGGCGTCCTGCCCGCCGCGCTGGCGGCCGCGCGGCTGGGCCTGGCCCACAATCCCCCGCCGGCCGTGGCCGCCACCCGCGACAAGCTGGCCACCCGCGTAGCCCTGGCCGTCGCCGGGATCGATCAGCCCGCCTTCCGGGCCGCCAGACCCGGCGACGACGTGGCCGCCCTGGCCATGGAGGTGGGCCTGCCCTGCGTGGTCAAGCCGGTCTCGCTGTCGGGCAGCCGGGGGGTGATCCGGGCCGACGATCCGCCCGCCGCCCAGGCCGCAGCCCAGTGGGTGCGCGCCATCCTGGCCGACGCCGGGGAGGACCCTGAAGGGCCCGTCCTGGTGGAGGCCTTCGCCCCGGGGGTCGAGGTGGCGGTGGAGGGGCTGCTGCGGGCCGGCGAGCTGGAGGTGCTGGCCGTCTTCGACAAGCCTGATCCCCTCGATGGGCCCTACTTCGAGGAGACCATCTACGTCACGCCCTCCCGGCTCGACGCGTCGACCCAGGACGCCGTCGCCGCCCTGGTCGCCGCCGGTACCCGCGCCCTCGGGCTGTCCGAAGGTCCGGTGCATGCCGAGGTGCGAGTGGGGGACGGCGACCTCCGCCTGATCGAGGTGGCGGCCCGCTCCATCGGGGGGTTGTGCTCGCGGGCGCTGAGCTTCGGGGCCGGCATCTCGCTGGAGGAGGTGATCCTGCGCCACGCCCTGGGCCTGGGCCTCGACGACCTCCACCGGGAGGACCAGGCCTCCGGGGTGATGATGCTGCCCATCCCTCGCTCCGGTCGCCTGGTCGAGGTGGGTGGCCTCGACGCCGCCCAGGCCGTGCCTGGGATCGAGGGCGTCGAGGTGACCATCGCCCGGGGGCGCATGGTTCGGGCCCTGCCCGAGGGTGACCGCTACCTCGGGTTCCTCTTCGCCCGGGCCCCGACCCCCGAGGAGGTCGAGGCCGCCCTCCGCCAGGCCCACGCCCACCTGGACGTGGTCATCTCCGACGAGGCCTGACCGGGCGCTGGGTACGGTGGGGGTGGTGCGGGTGCTGCTGGTCTCGACCTATGAGCTGGGCCACCAGCCCGTGCACTTGGCCTCACCGGCCGCCGCCCTGCTCCGAGGCGGCCACGAGGTTGTTGCCCTCGACCTGTCGGTGCAGCCCTGGGACACCGACTTGGTGGGCTGGGCCGAGGCCGTGGCCTTCTCGGTGCCCATGCACACGGCCATGCGCCTGGCCCTGGCCGCCGCCACCGCCCTGCGCCGTCAGCGGCCCGGTTTGCCCGTCTGCTTCTACGGGCTCTACGCCGCC
>JALZNY010000236.1 GCA_030857525.1 Actinomycetota bacterium | reverse complement strand
CCATGAAGGTGGCCGCCGGCCCCCGCGATTCCGACGGACGGCGATGGTGCACTGCAATCGGGAAGGTGGGTGTGGGCGATCCGGTCGGGGAGTACGTGGGCTTGTCGGCGCTGGCGCCCATCGGACGGTTGCTGGTCCACGACGCTCTGCGGGCTTTCGCCGCTGAGGGTGACAGGGCGGATGCGTGGTACGAGGAGGCGTTCCAGGAGGTCAGCGCCGCGTCACCGTTCCTTG
This sequence comes from Actinomycetota bacterium, assembly GCA_030857525.1. Taxonomy (GTDB): domain Bacteria; phylum Actinomycetota; class Acidimicrobiia; order Acidimicrobiales; family CADCSY01; genus JADDRA01. The sequence continues at coordinate 3,253 of JALZNY010000236.1, read as the reverse complement.
CTTTGTCACCCACCCCGTCCTCCGCCTGGGTGGAGATCGACGACATCGACGACCTGCGAGCTGCCGAGCGGCTGGCGGCCGCTCCCGTCACATCTCCGGCCAGAGGGATCGGATGAGCACCTCGGCCTCCGGCCCGTCAAGGCATGCGCTCTCGAGGATCGTGAAGCGACCGGGTCTGGTGCTCGGCGCCCGCAACAGCACCCCAACCATGTCGTCGCTCGAAAGCCCGAGCTGGTGGGGGTGGTGCGGCAGTCCCACGTTCACCAGCCACTGGCGCAACCCCTCGACGTCCAAGCCGTGGAGCGCAGCCGACACCAGCGAGGCGAAGGCGACCTGGGCGCCGTGATGAGCTCGTGGCCCGAACAACTCGTCGATGGCATGGGAGATCTTGTGCTCTGCACCGGAGGAGGGCCTGGAGCTACCGGCCGTCCTCATGGCCGTGCCGGAGTTGGCCAGGGCGTGGGCCAGGAGGCCGATGAGGTCGGGCTCGACGCAGTCGGGGGGGAACGGCTCCTCGAGCAGGGGCTCGATGAGCCAGAAGGACTCCGCCGAAAGGTGCCAGGCGGCTCGGTCGATGCGCTCGAGACCGGCGTCGGATGCCAGCTTCCAGTCACGCAGGGCGAGGGGGTTGGCGATCAGGTCCCCGATGCCGGCGCGCAGCGAAGTGATTGGTGACCTGATCAAGGTCGGCCGGGAGAAGAACGCGACGTGCGGGGCCACCGCTACCAAGCTCTCGGCCACGCCCCCGGTGGTGCGGGGGAGCACGGAGACGGGAGAGCAGACGCCGTCGTGCGACAGCTGCGTGGGGACCGCGATGAACGGGATCCCCGCACCTAGGGCGACCAGCTTGCCGACATCCAGGCAGCGGCCTCCGCCGATGGCTACCACCGTGTCTGCGCGGCGTGCTGAGAGGCTGCGCGACCGGGCCCACCGCTGGGTGGGGTTCAGGCCGGGGATGGCGGTCCCGATGACTCCCCTGATCGCCTGGAGGAGCCGCTGACCATGGCTGGAGACGACGAGGAAGGGTCGCTCGGCTCCGTTCAACCACAACCACTCCGCCAGCTCCTCTGCGGCCTCATCCTCGTCGTAGGTGGACCCGGAGATGGTGATCCCAGCCGAGGTGATTGTCGGGGCCAAGACGTGGATGGCGTCGAGGGGGTCGACCGGGGGAACAGGGACCTCGACCGCAGGACAGCCGTTGGGGGCGGACGCCTGTGGAACGGTCGCGCTAGGCCCGGGCATCGAGGTGCCTGATCGTCCACACCATGCGATGCACCGCGGTGACCAGGCCGAGCACGGCGACCGCGGCCAGGCCCATGAACGCACGGCCAAAGAGGCCAGCGATCACCAGGATCAGCATGCGGGTGTCACGACCGCCGATGCCGACCTGGCAGTCGGTGCCCAGAGCCTGTGCCTTGGTACGGGTGTAGCTCGTCATGAAGCTACCGACCAAAGCCGCGATCCCGACCGGCGCCAGCTTCGAGACGTCGGAGAACGTCAACCCCACGACCAGCGCTGCGTCTGTCCACCGGTCGAAGACATGGTCGAGGTAGGAGCCGGACTTCGAGGCACGGCCGGTGATCCTTGCCAGGTCACCGTCGACGCAATCGGCGAGCGACCCCAACAGCGTCAGGACTGCTCCTGAGGCAAAGGCCCGCCTTGCGAAGGCGACCCCCCCGCCGAACGACAGAGCGGCGCTGGCGTACGTGACCTGGTTCGGAGTCACCGCCGTGCCGGCCAGGGCCGACGCCGCCGGGACGGATAGTGGCCGGTACACGTACCGGGTGAGGGCGTAGCCGATCTCCACACCTTCCTCCTTGTCTCGAGTTCCCAACCCGCTGGGCCGGTCGCGGAACCCGGGCGGATCAGAAGGTCCAAATCATTCCGGCGGCGACCCGTTCAACTCGTCGCAACCTCACCCATGCTTTGCGTTCACCTCACGTCCATCCTTACAGATCGCGATGGCCTTCCCCCAGAGGCTCGTCGGAAACACGTGCCGTCGGCCCTCGTCCGTTTCCGATCTCGGGGACTAGCCGTGATGGAGGTCCCTTACGGGACCTCCATCACCCTCGCCCCGGCCACCGCTTTGACGTGCCAGCCTTCGGCCAGTGCGCCGGGCTCGGCCAGGGCCACCACGCATCCGCCGAAACCCGCCCCGGTCAGGCGGGCCCCGTGGACACCGGGCCTGGCCGACAACTCGGCCACGAGTGCGTCGAGGCGAGGGGTGGACACTTCGAAGTCATCCCGCAGGCTCTCGTGGCTGGCCACCATCAAGTTCCCACATTCCGCCATGTCACCGGTCCGCAGCGCTGCCGCAAAACGCCGGACGCGCTCGTTCTCGGTGACCACGTGGCGAGCCCTGGCCCGCACCACCGGATCGGACAGGGACGCCACCGCGTCCAGCTCGGCCAGGTTGAGCGGGCCCACGACGGCCTCCGCCGCCTGGCACTGCGCCCGGCGCTCGGCATAGGCCGAGCCGACCAGGTGGCGGGATTGACCGGAGTGGACGACGACCACCTCGACATCCTCGGGCACCGGCACCGGCTCTACCGTCAGCGCCGAGCAGTCGATCAGCAACGCGTGGCCGGCCACCCCCCCAGCCGAAGCCAGCTGGTCCATCACGCCCGACGGGACGCCGCTCGCCTGCTGCTCGGCCTGCTGGCAGGCCAGGGCCAGCTCGAGGCTCGATCCTTCGAAGCCCAGGGCGAGGGCGACGGCCACCTCCAGGGCGGCACTGGACGACAAGCCGGCACCGATGGGCAAGGTGGTGGAGACGTCGCCGTTGAACCCGTCGCCAGGACGAAGGACCGACACCACGCCGGCCACGTAGCGGGCCCAGGGCGGCGACACCGAGGCTGGGTCGACGATGTCGAGCGCCACGACCGCCTCGCCGGACAGCTCGTCGGAAACGAGGCGCACCTCCTCGCCGCCCCGCCGGCCCTCCACGGTCGTGCCCAGGTCGATGGCCATGGGCAGGACGAGTCCGCCCGAGTAGTCGGTGTGGTCCCCGATGAGGTTGACCCGTCCGGGAGCCACCGCACGCCAGAGAATGTCCAACTCCTAACCCGGAGGGACGCGGCGCAGGGCGGCGGCCGCCTGCTCGGGGGCCACATCGTTGAGGAAGGCACCCCCGCCCAGCTCGGAGCCGGCCAGGTACTTCAGCCGGTCGGCCGTGCGGTGGACAGGGGTGAGCTCGATGTGGAGGTGGCTCACCGACTGCCAGTCGCCGTCGTCGGTGGGAGCCTGGTGCACG
>JALZNY010000025.1 GCA_030857525.1 Actinomycetota bacterium | reverse complement strand
GCCGGCGGTGCAGGACGCCCGCCCCTACCACCGCCCCGGCGACCAGCACGTAGTAGGCGGCCAGGCCGGACCAGGCCACTAGGGGTTGACGCGACTCGACGTAGCTGTCGACTTCAACAGCACTGTACTTTTAGCGCCAAGATCAGACATTCAAGGTGAGTTATGAGGTAGGGGCGAAGACGAACAGGTGGTTCAGTCTCAGCTCAAAACGGCGCCACGATTCGAGACTCAGACCCGAGCACGAGAAGATCTTGGGAACGTCACCCGGGTCAAACCCGTGGTGCTGGTGAACCTCCATTCCGTGGAGCAACCGCAGTCGCATACCCGCCGCAAGGATATGGTCCACCATCGGAGCCGGTGTGGTGATGATGAGCCGTCCACCCTTCGAAAGAATCTGGGGGACCGCTTGGGCCCACCGATTGAGTTCTCCGTCGGACACGTGCTCGACGACGGCGAGCATGACAACGGCGTCGAAGCGCTCACCGTCGACAAGAACGTCGGGAAAGCAACCTGTCCGTCTCTCGTACTCTCCTTCGACCCATGCCTGGCTGTCGAGAAGATCGATGCCAACGCCGGAGGAGAAACGGGATCTCCCCAGGCGAAACAACGCTCCGTCGGCACATCCCACATCGAGAACATGGCCACCGGAGGGGATCCAAGGCAGCGCTGCTTCGATCCGCAGCCTCTGCAGGTAGACATCCAATCCGGTCACGAGCCAGCGAGGGCACTCGGTAAGGTCCCGCCCAACTCGCAGGCTTTCCCGCAATCGCTGTTTGGGTGAGTAACCCTGGCGACGCTGACGTCGGGGAGAGCGTTAGGGCCGGAGCCGGCTGGGCTCGCCGTCGGACCCTCTGCCGCTGACCCCGGCCCCGCGATAGACATCGAGCAAGAGTATCAACGGTGCGAGGCTGGCACATTCCCAGAGGCAACGTTGCCACCTTGCTCACCTATTACCACCTCAGCAGGTACCCGCACGCCGTCCAGCCGTCGATGCCGGGACAGGAGGTCGTCAATCGCGACCCCTGCCAACACCACTAGGACCACCTCGGCGGACGAGCGGTAGCGGGTCTGGCCGAAGGTGAGGGCGACCGCCACCAAGACGATCACCACCACCGCCACCATCGGCGAAAGGGGCACCTGCCGGCGGTGCAGGACGCCCGCCCCTACCACCGCCCCGGCGACCAGCACGTAGTAGGCGGCCAGGCCGGACCAGGCCACTAGGGGTTGACGCGACTCGACGTAGATGTCGGCCTTGATCTGGTCGAAGGGGCGGTAGAAGCCCCAAGTCCGACCTAGCCGGGCGAGGACCACCGCCGGAACTCGCTCGGCGTTGGCCCTCACATACTCCACGGCCACCTGGCGGTAATAGTCGCCCCGGTCGGTCTCGTCCGCTTCGGGCATGGGGACGGAGGGGATGCAGGCGAACGCGTAATAGCCGACGAAGGGGCCGTAGTAGGTGGCGTCGCAGTTGGCCTGGACCAGGGCCAGTGGAAACGATGTGGTCGTTCCCAGGACCGGGTGGTCGAAGCGGGCGGCGTTGAACGCCAACCAGGGGGCAAGGAGGGCGAGGCCGGCCAGCGCAGGAAGGACCACGAGCGACACCCGCTGGCGAAGGTCGAGGCTGCGTTGGGTGAGGGCCATGGGCACGACGATGAGCGGGAGAAGGAGCAAGGCCTCGGCCCGGGCCAGGGCGGCCACGGCACAGGCCAAACCCAGCGCGACGGCGGCGCCCACCGAGCGTCGAGCCCACAATCGGTAAGCAGCCAGCAACACCAGGGCCACGGAGAGCAGGCTGGTGGTCTCGGCCCACAGGGTGCCGTCGAACGCCCACAGGTTGGGGTAGACCGCGGCCAGGGCGGCGGCGGCCAACCCGGCCCGCGGGGAGGACAGGCGGCGGCCGACCAGCGCCACCACCGCCACCGTGGCGGTGCCGATCAGACACGTCCAGAGCTGGTGGACCAACACCCCGCCCAGGCCCAGGACCGAGGGGATGGCCAGCACCAGGTAGTGCAGCGGGGGGTGTTGGGCCGTCTGGACCAGCTCCCCGCTCAGGTTGTAGGCGAAGGCTTCGACGAAGCCCTTCCCGTCGACCAGGAGGTTGGCCCCGTGGTGGTACTGGTAGGGATCGCCCCCCAGATCAAGAGGGTGGTGGACGAGGAAGAGGTAACCGACCCGCACGGCCAAGGCGCCGGCACAGAGGAGGCCGAGCCACAGCCACCACCGGTCGCGGTCATCTGGCACCACGGGGACTCTAGGTTGCTGTCGACAGGGTGTGACGGCTGGGTAGCAGGTCGTTGCTCTACCCTCGCGCCCGTGGCCGACGACGACCGCTCCGGCCTGCGCCGCTGCCTACGCCTGGCCAACGCCTTTCGCTACGAGCAGCGGGACCCGGAGCGCTTCTACCGACTGCTCGCCGCCGACTCGGTGGCCCAGGTCTCTCACCACCTCGCCCTCGAAGGGGCCAGCGTCCTCGACGTGGGCGGGGGCCCGGGTTGGTTCGCCGAGGCCTTCGAGCAGGCCGGGGCTCGCTACCAGGCGGTGGAACGGGACCTCGATGAGCTCATCGGAGAGCATCCGACATCTTCGAGAGGGCCTGGCCTGGTGGCTGACGGCGCCGCCCTGCCCTTCCCTGAAGCAAGCTTCGATCTTTGCTACTCCTCCAACGTGCTGGAACACGTCGAACGACCGTGGGCCCTGCTGGCGGAGTTGGTGCGCACGGTCCGGCCCGGCGGCATCGTCTTCTGCGCCTTCACCAACTGGTTCTCGCCCTGGGGCGGCCACGAAACCTCGCCCTGGCATCTCTTCGGTGGCGAGTGGGCGGCCATCCGCTACCAGCGCCTCCACGGACACCCCCCCAAGAACCGCTACGGCACCACTCTCTTTCCAGTGCACGTGGGCCAGGTGCTGCGATGGGCCCGGGCACAGCCCGAGGTCGAGCTCCTCGATGCCCGGCCCCGCTACTACCCGCCGTGGTGCCGTCCGCTGGTGGCCGTCCCCGGTCTGCGCGAGGTAGCCACCTGGAACCTGGCCACCGTCCTTCGCCGGCGCCATCCGTGACCACACCTGGCGCGGTGGTCGACGTCCCTCGCCGGGACTCGCCTGCCGACCCCGGGTTCTTCCCCTCTCTGGTCGGGACAAACGAGCGCACGTCTCGCTGGGTCCTGGTGCTCATCGGCCTGGCTGCAGTGGTCGTCCTCTCCCTCCAAGAGCCGGGCCGGCTGGCGGCCGACACCAAGCTCGACCTCGTCGTCGACCCCGTGGGGCTCCTCACCCGGTCCTTGCACCTGTGGGATCCCAGCGCCGGATTCGGCCAGCTGCAAGGCCAGGTGCAGGGCTACCTCTTCCCCGTGGGACCGTTCTTCGTCCTGGGAGATTCGCTGGGCCTGCCCATGTGGTGGGTCCAGCGGGCCTGGATGGGCCTGATCCTCGCCGTGGCCTGCGCCGGCACCATCCGCCTGGCCGAGGAGCTCGGCATCGGGCGCCGGGCCACACGCATCGTCGGGGGGCTGGCCTACGCCCTGGCCCCCACCCTGATCATCTTGATCGGCCCCCTGTCGGTGCTGGCCCTGGTGGCCGCCCTGGCTCCCTGGTCGGTCGTCCCCTTGGTGCGCGGCGCCCGCGCCGGCTCTCCGATGCGGGCGGCGGCCCGGTCGGGCGTGGCCATATCCCTCATGGGAGGCATCAACGTCGGCGCCACCCTGGGGGTGCTCGCCCTCCCCGCCCTGTGGCTGGCCACCCGCCAAGCCGGTCCTCGGCGCCGCGCCCTCGTGCGCTGGTGGCTGGTGGCCGTGGCCCTGGCCTGTGCCTGGTGGGCCGTCCCCCTGATCGTGCAGGCCGGGTACGTCTCCGACTACCTCGAGTTCATCGAGCGGGCCGCTACCACTACCGCCGCGGCATCAGCCACGGAATCGTTGCGGGGAACGGCCAACTGGCTGGCTTACTTCATCGTCCAGGGAAAGCCCTGGTGGCAGGGAGGGTGGCTGCTGGTAGCGGCCCCGGGGGCGATCCTTGCCACCGCCGGGCTGGCCGCGGCCGGTCTGGCCGGTCTGGCTCACCGCCGCCTGAGCGAGCGCCGCTTCCTCCTGCTCGCCCTGTTGGTGGGCATGGTTGTCACCGCCGCGGGCTACCAGGGCCCGCTGGGCGGACCGTTCGCCGGGGTCGCCCACGACCTGCTCGACGGGCCTCTCGTCGCCCTGCGCAGCATCAACAAGTGCCAGCCCCTGATCACCCTCCCCCTCGCCCTGGGCCTGGCCCATGGCTTGTCCGTCCTGCGCTGGCGAAGCCTGGAGCGCCCCCTCGTGGTCGGTCTGGTAGGCGTGGTACTGGTCGGAGCGGCCCTTCCCCTCCTACGGAGCCAGGTCCTGGTCGAGGGAACGTTCGAGCGCCTGCCCGATCATTGGTCGGAGACGGCGGACTGGCTCGACGCCAACGCCGGTCAAGCGCGTTCACTGTTGCTCCCGGCCAGCGGCTTTCCCGACTACACCTGGGGGCGCCCCACCGACGAGCCGCTCCAGCCCCTCGCCCGCTCGCCCTGGGCCGTCCGCAACCAGGCCCCGCTGGGCTCGCCCGGAAGCACCCGCCTCCTCGATGCCGTAGAGGAGCGCCTGGTCTCGGGCCGGGTCTCGCCCGGCCTGGCTCCCACGCTGGCCCGAGCTGGCGTGGGCTACCTGGTGGTGCGCAACGACCTCGACTGGCGCCGAGCCAACGCCCCCAGCCCCGGGCAGGTCCGCCTGGTGCTCGCCGCCTCCCCGGGGATCCAGCGGGTAGCCACCTTTGGACCGTCACTGCGCCCTGAGGATGAGGGAGACAACAACACCGCCAGCCTGAGCCTGCGCTCGGTCGAGATCTACCGGGTGGCTGGGGATGGAGCTCCCGTCACCACCTACGCAGCCGAGCATGCCACCGTGCTCAGCGGGGGCCCGGAGGGCCTGCTCCTGCTGGCGGATCGGGGACGCCTGGAGGGACCTGTGGTCCTGGCCGGTGACGCGGCGCCCCCCGAGAGCACGGCCCTGCGCTGGGCGGTGACCGACAGCCTCCGGCGCCGCCACGTCGACGTTGGCCTGGTCCACGGCGCCTCTTCCTACACCCTGGCCGCCGATGAACGTCCCCCCGGCGGCGGGGAGGTTCAGGACCGGTTGCCGGTGGAAGGCGTGAGCCACCAGACGGTGGCAGTGACGGAAGGGGCCGTCTCGGTTCACGCCTCCAGCTACGCCACCGCCTTGGCACCCCGTCCCGAATCCCAGCCCATGGCCGCCTTCGACGGCAACCCCGACACGTCCTGGCGCAGCGGGTCAGTCGGTAGCTCTGTGGGCCAGTGGGTCGAGGTGGTGCTCGACACCCCCCGTGACCTCTCCCAGCTCGGTGTACGCCTGCTCGACCCCGGGCCAGGAGCACCCCAGGTCACTCGACTCCGGGTCACGACCGAGCAGGGGAGCCGCGAGGTGGCCGTGGACGACACCGAGGAGGTGCAGGTGTTGCCCGTGGCCCCCGGCCCCACCTCCTTGGTGCGCGTCACCCTGGCCGGGGTGGTGGGCGAGGACAGGCCCGAGTCCCTGGCCCGGGCCGGCCTGCGAGAGATCGAGCTGCCAGGGCTCGATCTCCGGCGCCTCCTGGCGGTGCCCGACGACGCCGTCGAGCGCTTCTCTGAGCCGGACGCCCCGCTGCCGCTGTTCGCGTTCGACCGGGCCGTCGTCGGTCCCCAGCAACCGCTGCGGGGCGACGAGGAGGACCGCTTGGCTCGGCGCTTCCACGTCCCCCGGGCCGGTCGCTTCGAGTTGACAGGAACGGTCACCGCCACCCTCGACGCCCGCCCTGACGACCTGGCTCCGGATGCATCCGAGGCATCCGAGGCATCCGTTGGGGAGCGTGCTCCTGGCCCAGGTGGATGTGGAGACGGGCCGACCGTCCAGGTCGATGGGCGGGCGGTGCCCACCGAGCTGGACGGGGAGCCTGCGGAGCCCCGGCCGGGCCGGCAGGTCGCCTTCTCGGCCTGTGCTCCCCTGTCGCTGCCGGCCGGTGTCCACGACCTGGTGACGGAGGCCGGGGCGGCCCTGGTCGTGGATTCGGTCACCCTGGTCGGGGCCGGCTGGGATGCCGACGGCCCTCGGCCGGCCCGGCCGGTGGAGATCCGCAGCTGGGAAAGCGACCAACGACGGGTCGAGGTGGGACCTGGGCCGGCATCCTTTCTCACCTTGGCCGAGAGCTACAACGCCGGCTGGTCGGCCTCATTCGAGGGCGAACGCCTGCAACCGGTGCGCCTCGACGGCTGGCGCCAAGCCTGGATGGTCCCGGAAGGGTCGGCCGGGGTGGTGGAGCTGGTCTTCTCTCCCGAACGGAACTATCGACTGGCCCTGGCGGCCGGCTTCGTCGGCCTGGCCGCGCTCTGGCTCCTGGCTGGGCGGACACCACGAAGGAGCTCGACGCTCCCGGCGTTGATGATGATGCGCCACACCCGCATCATCACGGGTGCGGTCGCTGCGGCTCTGTTCGCCGTGGGTGGACCGCTGGCTCTGGCCGGCGCCGCGGTGGTGGCGGTCCTGCCCTGGCGCCGCGCTCCCTCAGCGGTGGCGGGTACCGCCTTGGCCGCGGCGGGAGCGCTCGCCGCCCTTGAGCCGGCCAGCCTGCCCGGCAGCGGTACCGGCACCTTCGGCGGGCCAGCCCAGCTGCTGGCCCTGGTCGGCCTGGGGGCGGCGGGAGCAGCGGCGATAGGTGCTCGCCCCCAATGGTGGTCACGCTGGTGGGTCCGACTTGGTGCGGGCCCGGGCCAGCAGGATGGCGGCCACTCCGGGCCGACGGGCGCAGAGGCGATCGAGCCAGCGGGCGAGCCGGGGGACGTCGTGGAAGGTGGCCCCGGCCAGGGTCACGTCGACGAATCCGTGGGCGGCCAGGACCTCGACCAGGGCCCGGGCAGTAAAGAGGCGCAGGTGACCAACGACCTCCCGGCCGGGTCGTCCGAACACACCGAGGCGGCTGACCTCGGAGAACACGGGCTGGACGCCGGCCAGCAGCAGGAGGCGGTTGAACCAAGCGGCCAGGTTGGGGGTGGACAGCAGCAGGGTGCCACCGGGGATGAGCACCCGGCGGATCTCGGCCAAGGCCAGGTCCGGGTCGACCAGATGCTCGACGACCTCGCTGAAGAGCACGACGTCGAAGGCGCCGGCCCGCAGGGGCAGGCCGCTGTCGTCGACGCTGGCCTGCACGACGGCGACTCCCCGGCGCGCCGCGGAACGGACCCCGTCGTGGGTCCAGTCCAAGCCCACGACGGCGACGGGGCGAGGACCGGCGGCGATCCGGGCGGCCATGGTGCCGTCGCCGCATCCGAGGTCGAGGACCCGCAGTGAGCGTCCGGTGGGGGCCGCCACCGATGCCAGCATGGCGAGCTGGCGGTCGAGGCGGTCGGTCCCTGGCGGACAAGAGCGGAAGGAGGCCTCGGATTGCGCCCGAAGTGACAAGGCCGACCGGCGACCGGTCACGCTCTGCGGGCCACGCACTCGAGGTGAGCGCCGCGACGCTGGAGCCAGGCCGGGGCCCGTCGCTCCAGCCGGGTCAGGACCTGCCACACCCGGCCGCGAGTGACGGGAAGGACCAGGGCCAAGAACGAGATCGGGCTGTGGTGGCGCCACACCACGACCTCGAAGCCAGCCGACTCGAGCATGATCCGAAGCTGGGCGGTGCTGAAGCGGGAGCGGACCGGCACGCCCTCCCACTCCGGTCGGAGGCGACGGGCGAGGCGCATGATCGGGCTGTCCTCGACCGACTCGGCCAGGACGAGGTGCCCGCCCGCGCCCAGCACCCGGTGGACGGCAGCCAGAACCACAGCCGGGTCAGCCAGGTGGTGCAGGACCTGGATGCAGCCCACCAGGCCGATGCTGGCGTCGGCAAAGGGCAGGTGGGGGGCGTCGGCCACCACCACCGGGCCCTGCGCGACGGCCTGGCGGGCCCGGTCGGGGTCGTGCTCGAGCCCCACCGGGCGCAGGCCAACCTGGCGCATGCGAGGGAGCCACGAGCCCGTTCCACACCCGAGGTCGAGCGCCCGCTTCCCGGTGCCCAGTCGTGCGAGGTGCTCCTCCAGGGCGTCCGACGGCGTGGCCAATCGATCGGCGTGCCGGCGAGACGACGTGCTCCCATGGAGCTGCCGGGCGCCCGAGGCGGGTCTGGTCGGACCTGGCGAGGCTGACGACGTCGCCACCTTGGTCTCGATCCGCTGGCCCGACCGGAGCCGGGACCCGTAGCGCACGACGTAGTACGTCCGGTCGCGGATGGCGAGACCCGCCCGGCCGTGCTCGACGTCGATGACTCGAGCGCCGTGAGCACCGAGCACGGCCACCACCTCGTCCTCGGCCACGAAGTTCATGGCGGCGGCGAACAAGCCGAGGCGCCGGTACAGCACGGCTTCGGTCAGCCCGAGACGGCGCAGCTGCCCGTGCACAGCCCGTCGGGTGTCGTAGAGGCGCTTCTCGGCGGAAGGGATGTACTCCGGCAGCTGGAAGATGAGCAGGCCGTCGGACGCCAAGACCCGTACGAGCGATCCCAGGTAGGTGGCGATGGTCGCCCGAGAAAGGATGTGCTGGAGCACGTAGAGGGTGATGACCAGATCGAACGAGCGGTCGGCGAAGGGGGCAAGAGTGGGGTCGGCGCTCATCGAGAACGAGCAGTTGGGACGCGAGCGGTGGAAGCGTCGGGCGAGGGCGACCATCTGGTCAGAGATGTCAACGCCGGAGTAGGTGGCGAAGCTCCCCGACAAGGCCGGGGCCAATCGCCCGACCCCACAGCCGAAGTCGAGCACCCTTTCCCTCTCGTACGAGTGGCCCAGGGAAGCAGCTCGATCTAGATGGTGGTCAACCTGACGCGTCCCGGTGGCGAAGAACTCTTGCTCGTCCCAGCGCCCGTAGCGCTTGCCCCGCTCCGACAGGATGGCCCAGAGGGGATCGACACCAGCCAACGTCTCCCAATCCTGGCGATGGCGCTCCAAGGACTCAGTGGTCACACTCGTCCGGCTGGACATACGCCTGACCCTACGCTGCTCAGGCAACACTCTTCGCCCCTGACTAGCTGCGCGCCAGCGCTAGCATCTCATCCGAGCTAACCAACGAAAGCTGTCCTCCCCAGCCAGCGCTGCTAGAGTGAAGAGGATACTTCCAATCAAGGAAAGGACGTACCCGTGCGAATCCTACGTCCGATCCTCATGTGCGTTCTCATCGCCGGCATCGGCCTGACCTTGGGCGTGGGCACTTCCTCCGTGCGCCAGACCGGCGCCGGGGCGCAGGTGGGCTACGGCGACTTCGGTCCCACCGGCATCGGGGGCGACACTGTCCCGCCCCGCAGCTTCACCATCGCCGCCAGCGGCCTCGACGACCTGAGCTGGCTGCTGGTGGCCGCCATCGTGGTCGCCGTGCTGGCGGTGATCGCCCTGTTGGCTTGGGGGGCGAGGTCGGGACGCATCAGCCTCCCGGGGAGTCGAAGCTGATCGCCCCGCCGTCGGTGACGATGGTGCACCGGTCGAGATGATCACTCGAGACGAGCTGTCACGGAGGCATTTCCTCCGCCTGGCCGGTCGAGCCGGCCTCGGACTGGCTGGCTCCGGCATCTCCGCCACCCTCCTCAGCTCGTGCTCGTCGGGAGACGTCGACACGCTCAAGATCGGAGCCATCGCGCCCCTCTCCGGGCCGGGAGCGCCCATGGGAGCGATCGTCAACGACGCCCTGGACGTTGCCGTCCGGCACCGCAACGCCACCGGTGGCGTCGAGGGTCGCAAGATCGAGGTGCTGTTGCGCGACGCCGGGGCCGAGGTCGACAACGGTCCCCGCCTCTACTCCGAGCTCGTCGAGCAGCCCGACGTCATCGGCGTGCTGTGGGCCGGGGCCCTGGGCTTCGACCAGGTGATCCCCCGTATCCGCGAGGACGGGCTGCCCGTGGTCGCCGTCTTCGAGGACCCGTTCTCG
>JALZNY010000235.1 GCA_030857525.1 Actinomycetota bacterium | reverse complement strand
GTTGGCCACGAGGCGGACCGTCTCCCCGGGCGGGACGGAACGGGTGGCCAGCAACAGCTCGACGAGGCGGGCCTGGCCGAAGCTCGTCCCGCCCTCGGGCGTGGACTCGGTGATGCCGTCGGTGAACAGCACCAGGCGGTCGTCGGGCAGGAGGTCGAGGCGCTGGGGGCGGTAGACGGTCTCGGCGAACATGCCCAGCGGTGGCTGCGCCTCGAGCGGGACTGTCCGGGCGCCACCGTCGCGAACGAGGAGAGGAGGGAGGTGGCCGGCGTTGACCAGGGCGACGGCCCCGGAGGGGACGTCGACGACCAGCAGGGCGGCGGTCACGAAGTCCTCGCCCCCGAACTGCTCGACGAGGGCGTCGTGGGCCGCCGCCGCCTGCTCGACCAGACCCTCGCCCCGGCGCCGGCTGCTGCGCAGCGCGGTGGTGGCCAGCGCCGCCAGTAGGGCGGCATGCAGGCCGTGGCCCCGGGCGTCGGTGATGCCGAGGGCGAGGCCGGCCCGTTCGACGGTGTAGTCGAAGGTGTCGCCACCGATCTCATACGCCGGCTCCAGGTGACCGGCGATGGAGAAGTTTTCGTGGGCGTAGGCCAGGACGGGCAGGAGCTCCCATTGGATCTCGGCGGCCAGGCTGAGGTGACGGCGCCGGCGGAGGCGCTCGAAGTGGTCGGTGTAGCGCCGGGCTCCGGTGACGACGTGTCCGAGCAGGCCGGCTACCTGTTCCAGGTGATCCTGGGCCGGGCCGTCGATCTTCGCTCCGAGGATGACGTCGAGCACGCCGACGCGCTCCTCGCGCACGGTGATGGGGAGGAAGAGCCGCCGCCCGTCGGCCTGCGCCTGCACCCGCTGCTCCCGGAAGCAACGTCCGGCCAGGCTGCCGTCGACCGACTGGCTGCCCGACCTCGAGGGCGTCGTGGTTCCCGGGACAGGTTCGAGCACCTGGGCCTCGTAGTCGGCTAGCAGGATGAGGCACGACGCGGCCCCGACCTGGCGCGACAGCTCGGTGGCCAGGATGTCGGTGAGGTCGAAGGGTGGGGCGTCATCGAGAGCGCGGAGCAACCGGCCGAGCGAATGCCTGGGCTCCACGAGATCGGCTCTCAGCGCCCGGTGACCGAGAAGTGCATGTAGTCCTTGCTCGATCGCCAGGTCCCGCCCCAACCCCAGCCGATCTTGGCGAAGGCCGCCGTCACCGCCTCGTCGCCGACGATCATCCCCGGCCGCTCCGCGGTGCGGTCGACGTAGGCCGACGCCAGCTCGGGCAGCACCAGGTCGCCCTTGACGAAGGGGTTGTGGAAGGGGTTGATGTCGACGGCCCGGCCGTAGGCGTGTTCCGACCACGACGTCGTGCCCCGGGAGGGCCGGCAGACGAAAGCACCGGTGTTGTTGCCGTCACCGGTGGGATGGAGGTCAAGCTCCTCGGCCCGGGTGATGCGCATCTCCTCGATGGGGAAGCGGGCCTGGTGCAGTCGCTCGAAGACCCCGACCACGTCGTCGGCCACCTCGGCGTGGACCAGCATCTCGCCGGTGTGGGCTCGGTCGTCGAAGCCCCAGAAGCTCACCGTGAGGTAGCGCAGCTCACCCAGGCCGACCGGGCAGGCCGGGTCCCAGGTTGAGCGGGCGGCGACCTCGGGCGGTACTTCCTCGATGCGGGAGGCGAAGCCGTCACCAGCCGGCTGGGCCAGTTGGTCGGGCGGCGGCGGCAGGCGACGGTCGACCAGCTCCGGTGGGGTGGGCTGGATCTCGCCGTAGCCGTCGGGGCCCAGCGGGAGGGGTCGGGTCCCGAGCCAGGCCGGGCGGACGGCCCCGGCGTCGAGTGGCGCCTCGGTGTCCGCCCCGTCGGGGGCCTCGGTGGTGGTCGGCGCCGGCGCTCCGTTCGTCGAGGGAGCACCCGTGCGACCGACGTCGCCACTTCCGGCTACCTCCGGCGACGGTTGGGGCTCGTTGCCGCAGCCGGCCACCGCCAGCGCTCCCGCCACCAACAGGGCCGCCGCCAGGCGTGGTCCCTGCGATGGTTGCATCCGCACCGGACGAGGCTACCGGGCCGCCGTCACCCCGTCGCGGCCGTCGCTGTCCACAGCACCACAGCACTAGGGTTGCAGCCTCGATCCATGCCGACCGCGGGGAGCACGCCGATGAGCGCCGCCAGATCACGTGTCCGCCGGCCCGTGGTCGCCTTCCTGGCCCGTGAGCTCGACGAGGATGGCCTGCGAGCCAGCGGCTGGAAGCCCGTGCCCACCGGTGTGCGCTGGTTCGCCACCTATGTCGGGGGGCGTCGCAATCAGCCCTACAAGATGCCGGGTCCGAGTGGCTCCTTCACTCGCTTCCGGGGCGACCATCCTGATGCCCTCTACCGCCTCGATGGCGAGGGCGGATGGGTGCTCGCCGCCGACACCGGCGAATGGCGTCCCCACGACGCTCCGCTGCGCCTGTCCCTGCTGGAGGGGTTGAGCCCGGCCGAGGTGGAGGCGCTGTACGAGCTCGATGACTGGGGGTCGTGGTACTTCGACTACGAGGGCGGCAACTGGGAGCTGGCGCCCGCCCCACGGGCGGTGTACTACCTCGGCGATCTCGTCATCCACGAGGTGGCCGAGACCGAGGCGGCCCGGGTTGAAGCTGCCCTGGGGGCGTCGGCCGCGGTCTGAGCCTGACGAAGCGTCAGATGGCGCTGACGTTCTGGGCCTGATCGCCCTTGGGGCCCTGGGTCACCTCGAACTCGACGGCCTGGCCCTCCTCGAGGGAGCGGTAGCCCGAGCCATTGATGGCGGTGTAGTGCACGAAGAGATCCGACCCGCCCTCACGCTGGATGAACCCGTAGCCCTTTTCGGCGTTGAACCACTTCACGGTACCGGTTGCCATAACCGATCCCCCTTGTTGCTAGATGGGGTCGGCCTGTCGCACGTACCCACTTGACAGGGCAAAAGCTAGCACCGGTTCGCACCTCTGTCATCGTCGTCCTGGACGACATCACCCCACCATGGCGAGGGCTACCGAGGCCACCAGGATGACGAGGATCACCACGTTGTAGGCCAGGTGGGCCAGCGTGCTCTCGCGCAGTGCCACCGCTCGTCCGCCCCGGCGGAAGCCCCACAGGTAGACGGCTGTGAACCACCACCCCGCCAGCGACAGGGCCAGGGCCACGCCGAGGGGGATCCCGATCACGGCGTGGACCAGTCCGAACCCCACGCCCATGAGGATTCGCCTGGGGTAGGTCCAGCCCTCGGCGCCCAGGCGGAAGGCCCGCTCCTCGGTGGCGGCGAAGAGGGGGAGGCCGGGCATGAGGAGCACCACGAAGACCATTGGGATCACGACCTCGAGGGGCGTCCCCGTGGTGGCGGTGGTCCCCCCGGTGACGGGGTTGCCCGTACCACCCAGCGCGCTCCACCAGCCGAAGTCGAGGCCGGGCACACCCAGGAGGGTGTAGGCGGCGCTGGCCACGACGGTGAGGACCACCGGGACCGGGAGCAGGTGGCGTGGTCGAAGTCCCCGCCAC
>JALZNY010000024.1 GCA_030857525.1 Actinomycetota bacterium | reverse complement strand
GCGAGGGCCTCGGTGATGATCTTCGGCTCTCGGATCTCGGTCATCGTTGCCTCCATCGGATGTCCTCGCCTTCAGGCCTGGGAGTACTCGCCACCCTATCGGCCTCGGCCTGCCCGCGGACGGTCAGTTCCCCGGAGGCCCCATGCTCTCGAAAGGCCTCATGGCGCGTCAGTGTGCGAGACTGCATCCCGGGTGGTTGCCCCGTTGCCGCTCGTCATCCAGAGGTGGCCGCGGCAACGGAGACGAACAGCTACCCGTAACGGCCAACCGCGTCGACTGCGACGAAATTTCGGGACAAGGAGCACTGCCATGACCAGCATGTTCGAGGACCAGATGGAGGAGAACGCCGCCCTCCTCCAGCGTGTGGCCCCTTCGCCGCTCACCCGCAGGAAGGTTCTCCTCGGCGGCGGTGTCGCCGCCCTCGGCGTGCTGGGCGCCGCCTGCGGCACCGATGATGACCCCTTCGTCCTCGAGGACCCGCCCGACCCCAACCTGACCGTCCCTCCCCCGGGGGACACCGAGCCGGCGCCGAGCGGCGGTGGCGGCGGCGGCGACGTCGAGACGGCCAAGCTGGCCGCCGGTCTCGAGGTGCTGGCCGTCAACACCTACGAGAAGGCGCTCGACGCGGCCGGGCAGGGGACGCTGGGTGAGGTGCCTGCGGCGGTGGCCACCTTCGCCACCACCGCTCGCGACCACCACCAGGCGCACCTGAGCGCCTGGAACGACCTGTTGACCAGCCTGGGGGACCAAGAGGTCACCGAACCCCTGGCCTCCCTGGCCGGGTCCGTGAACGAGCAGTTCGGCCAGGTCACCGACGTCGCCGGGGTCGCCCGGCTGGCACTCATGCTTGAACAGACGGCGGCCGCCACCTACTTCGAGGCCATCCCCACCATCGGCAACGCCCAGGCGCTGGAGCTGGCTGCGACCATCCAGCCCATCGACATGCAGCACGCCGCCATCTTGAACTACGTGCTGGGCGAGTACCCCGTGCCCGACACCTTCGCCGACGCCGAGATGTCCGCCATCCCCTAGCCCTCCGGGGTTCTTGTCTCACCCCCTCTTCATACTGGTCCCATGTGGTCCTGGAAGCGACGAGGAGGAGACGACATGGCGACCGATCGCCGGAGCGACGCAAGGCACTGCGGTGCCTGCGTCGCCGACCTGGCCCATTGTCACGCCACCCTGGTGGTGCACGCCGACGGTGTTCTGGCGTGCCAGGAGGTCGACGTCTGTGGCGCCCAACCCAACCTGCACGACTGGTGGATCTCCTGCACCGAGCTGGCCTCCCCGTGTGGCTGCGCCGGTGACGAAGAGACGGGAGCGTCCGACGACGAGGCCGGGCTCCTGGCCCGGGCGGCGTGAGCGGCGTGGCCGGGGTGTCTCGGGTGTCCAGAACGGGCACGGCCAGTCCCATGGACCATCGGTGGGTGGACCAGGGCGGAACGGCCCAGGGCGGCGCAGATCAGGGTGGCGCGGATCAGGACGGCGACGTGCAGCTGGCGCTCCTGGAGGGCCCCGAGCCGGTGTGGCGCCTCGACGACCACACCCGCGAGGTTGGCCGCCAGGGCGTGGCCGCGGCTCGGGCCGTTCTGCGGCGTTCACTCGCCTCGGATTCAGGTACCGACGCCGAGACCTCCCAGGCCGCCTGAGCGACCATGCCGGGGCGGCGCGTCGTGCCCTCCTCATGGTCGGGCTGCTGCTCGGTGGCTGCGGTCAGGGCGGTCAAGCCTCACCCGCAGGTCCCGGCCAGGCCCAGGTCACCCGGGTGGTCGACGGTGACACGATCGAGGTGCGCCTGGGCGATGTCGACGAGACGGTCAGGCTGCTCGGCATCGACACGCCCGAGAGCGTCGATCCCCGATCACCGGTGGAGTGCTTCGGGAAGGAGGCCTCCAAGCACACCGCCGAGCTGCTTCCCCCCGGCACCCAGGTCCTCCTGGTACGCGACATCGAGGCGCGCGACCGCTACGACCGCCTCCTTGCCTACGTCTACCGCAGCGACGACGGCATCTTCGTGAACCGGGTCCTGGTGCAGGACGGCTTCGCCGCCGTGCTGACCTACCCGCCCAACGTGGCCCACGCCGACGAGCTCACCGCTGCTGCGGCCCTGGCCCGAGACGAGGGGCGGGGGCTGTGGTCGGCCTGCTGACCAACGGCGACGGGCAACCTCGCAGTCCCCCGCTACCGTGCACGTCATGACCGCGCTGGTCGAGCGGCTCGGCTTTCCAGCCGGCGCCCGCCTCCTCATCGTCGGCTGCAACGGCTTGGGCACCAGTCATGCGGCCAACGTCGGCTGCTACGACGCCCTCCGGGAGGGGATCGCCACCAGCGCCCGCCTCATGGTCCCCTGCCCGTGGTCGCGAGAGGCAGCCGGTCGTTACCGGGGCGAAGATGTCGGTGTCGAGCTCACGCTCAACGCCGAGTGGGACCTCTACCGCTGGGCCCCGCTCACCCAGGCCCCATCGCTGCTCGATGGCGACGGTGGCTTCCCCCGGAGCTGTGCCGAGGTCTGGGACCACGCCGACCTCGACGAGGTCCGTCGCGAGTGCCGCACCCAGATCGAGCGGGCCATCCTGTGGGGCTTCGACGTGAGCCACCTCGGGTCGCACCTGACCACCCTGGCCCTGCGTCCCGAGTTCTTCGACATCTACCTAGAGCTCGCCGTCGACTTCGGCCTGCCGCTGCAGCTACCCGATGGCGACTCCGAGCGGGTGGTCGGCTTCCCCTTCCGACGACTGGCTGCCGAGGAACACGTCGTCTTCCCCGATCGGGTGCTCCGCCCCGGCGAGAGCGGCGCCCGCAAGACCCTCGAGCGAGCTCTCTTTGAGCTGACCCCCGGCGTCACCGAGCTCATCGCCCGCCCGGCCATCGACACCCCCGAGCTACGGGCCCTGACCCATGACTGGCCCGCCCGCAGCGATGACCACCACCTCCTCGTCGGCAACCACGATCTCCGCGCCCTCGCCGAACGAGCAGGCATCACCCTCATCGGCTACCGAGCCCTACGCGACCTTCAACGCAAGGCAACCTGACCCACCCCGGCCGCCGAGAGCACCCAAGCGAAGCGAGGGTCGAGTGCAGGGGCCGCCGGCCACGATCGCCGCCGAAGGCGGCCCGCATGGATGGCGGCCCGGCGAGCGAAGCGAGCCAGATGAGTGTTCAGCGCGGAGGGTGCCGGCTCTGCCGGTGCCCGCAGCACAACCAAGCTCGGTTGAACGGAGTGGAGCGAAGCGGAACGAGTGAGACCGAATCAGAAGGTTGTCTGCTCCCGCACCTGGGCCAGGATCTCCTTGTACTCCGGCTTGTTGGTGAGCGGGAGCAGGGCCATCACCTTGGCGATGTTGCCCGTCACCTTCACCCGACCCTGCATGAAGGCGGCGCTGGCATCGAGCTCACCCTTGTCCACCTTCATCTTGTCGTCGTAGGAGGAGGTGAGGGTCACCTCGCACTCCGGGTCGTCACCGAGGGAGTGCTCGACAGTGCGGCCGTTGTCGATGACGTGGTGGTAGCGGACCTCACCGTCGGGGCCGCCCGTGATCACGTACTGCAGACGTGCCGTCGCTCCCGGCGTCTCAGGGAACTCTGCCGCCAGCTCCTTGGTCAGGGCCATCCACTCGGCTGAGAGGTACCTCACCATGGCCGCAAGCTATCCCATCACCCGGTCGCCGACCCCGGCGAACAGGTCGTCCTCGGGCAGCGGGCTCTCCACCAGGCAACGAGCCAGCACGTACTCGTCGTAGGGGTGCACGGTACGGTCCTCCTCGGGAGGAAGTCCGAACCACATCGTGGAGTCGGGGTCGACCTGGGTCCGGTGCGCCAGCAGGGCACGGGGCCGTACGTCGGCGAAGTCGGAGATGTCGACGCTGGTGGTGATGCGATCGTCCTGGTCGGGGCGCTCGAACCACTCGTCGGTGAACGGCGACTCCAGACCGAGGGCGAGGAAGCGCTCGTGGGCGGCCAGGATCCGAGCCTTGGACCACACCGTGTAGTACAGCTTGAGCGGCTGCCACGGGTCGCCCGCATCGGGGAACGCCTGGGGATCGCCCGCCGCCTCGAAGGCCGCCACCCCGATCTCGTGCACCCGAAGGTGGTCGGGGTGGGGGTAGCCCCGCTGGTCGTCGCCGTAGATCACCAGCACCTGGGGCCGATGCTCCCGGATGGCCCGCACCAGGCGACCCACGGCCTCGTCGTGGTCGGCCCGGGCAAAGCACCGGGGGTCATCGTTGGCCGGGTCGCCGGCCATGCCCGAATCTCGATAGCCGAGCAGGACCAGATCGTCGTAGCCGATGACCGCCATCGAGTCGGCCAACTCCTCCATGCGCACCTCCGCCAGGCGCTCTCGCACCTCGGGCGTGTCCATGGCCGGGTTCAGGATCTCCCCCTGCTCGCCCCCGGTGCAGCACACCAACACGCTGCGCACACCGTCGGCCCGGGCCCGGGCCACCGTCGCCGCCCCCTTGGAGGCCTCGTCGTCAGGGTGGGCGTGCACGGTCATCAGGCAGAGCTGCTGAGCCACATCACGGGCGGAGGACATCACGGCAACGGTAGCGGCGACCCCGCCCGCTCCTGCCCTCTGGCCGAGGACGGTTGCCAGCTACCCTGGCGGAGTGGACTCCCCCGAGTTCTGGCGTTGGATCTGGCTGGCCGTGGCCGCCGCGGGCGCCATCGGCGAGATGGCCATCGCCGGCTCGTTCTTCCTGCTCCCCTTCGCCGCGGGCGGCGCCGTAGCCGCCGTCCTGGCCTTCGCCGGGGTCCCGGTGGGCATCGAGTGGCTGGTCTTCGTGGCCGTGTCGGTGGCCGGCGTGGTCGCCACCCGGCCCCTGGCCCGCCGCCTCGACGTGGGGACCTCCAGCGAAGGCATCGGCGCCCGGCGCTGGATCGGCCAGACCGCCACCGTGCTCGAAGCCATCCCGGACGGGCCTCAGGCCACCGGCCTGGTCCGATTGGGTCGTGAGCAGTGGCGGGCGGAGAGCCTGGAAGGCATCGGGATCGAAGCCGCCACCGTGGTCAAGGTGGTCGACCTGGCCGGCACCCGCCTGGTCGTGTGGCCCCTCGACCAGATCGTTCCCCGAGCACCGGAGGTCTCCCGAGCACCTCAGCATGCGCGCCCACCGGAGCAAGATCCCGATACCGAACCTCAGGAGCGTCCCACGTGAGCGTCGTCCTCGTCCTCGCCGTCGTAGCCCTCATCCTGCTCGTCTACGTCGCCTCGGGCATCAAGATCGTCCGCCCCTTCGAGCGGGGCATCGTGGAGCGGCTGGGCAAGTTCAAGCAGACCGTCGATCCGGGCCTGCGCATCATCATCCCCGGCATCGACCGCATCACCAAGGTCGACATGCGCGAGCAGGTCATCGACGTGCCGCCCCAGGAGGTCATCACCTCCGACAACGTGGTCGTCTCGGTCGACGCCGTCGTCTACTACGAGGCCACCGACGGGCAGCGCCTGGTCTACAACGTCGGCAACTTCATCCTGGCCATGGTCAAGCTGGCCCAGACCAACTTGCGTAACGTGGTGGGCGACCTCCAGCTCGACCAGGCGCTGACGTCGCGCGACACCATCAACACGACGCTGCGCACCATCCTCGACGACGCCACCGACAACTGGGGCGTGCGGGTGGTGCGGGTGGAGATCCAACGGGTCGATCCGCCGCCCGACGTCATGTCCGCCATGCACGAGGTGATGAAGGCCGAGCGCACCCGCCGGGCGGTGGTGACCGAGGCCCAGGGCGCCCGGGAGGCAGCCATCACCCGGGCCGAGGGGGAGAAGGCGGCCGGCATCCTCGAGGCCGAGGGTCGCAAGCAGCGCAACATCCTCGACGCCGAGGGCGAGGCCGAGGCGACCAGAGCGGTGGCCGACGCCGAGCGGTTCCGCCAGCTCACGGTGGCCGAAGGCGAGGCCGAGGCCATCCGCAGCGTCTTCGCCGCCATCCACGAGGGCGGCGCCACGCCCGAGGTCCTGGCCCTGCGCTACTTCGAGGCCCTGCGCCACGTGGCCGACGGTCAGGCCACCAAGATCTTCCTGCCCACCGACGGAGCCGGGCTCCTGGGGTCGCTGGCGGGGGTGGCCGAGCTCTGGGCAGACCAACAGGCACGACCAGCCGACCGAGGTCCTGCCCGCAAGTGACCATCGCCACCCGCACCTACGACGGTGCCGGTTCCACTCCCCTCGACGACCCCCAGCAGATCTCCGAGGTGGTCAGGCGCGACGGCTGCGTGGTGTGGGTGGACCTGGTAGATCCGAGCGACGAGGACTTCGCTCGGGTAGCCGAGGAGTTCGAGCTGCACCCACTGGCCATGGAGGATGCCCGCAAGCACGGACAGCGGCCCAAGCTGGAGCACTATCCCAGCCACGCCTTTCTGGTGGCCTACTCCCAGGAGCTGGCCGAGGTCGATCTGTTCGTGGGGCGCAACTGGGTGGTCAGCGTGCGCGAGCGAAACGGCGACGGGACGCGCTGGTCGCTCGACGCCGTGCGGGCCCGCATCGAGCGGGGCGGAGGCCATGTCGACGTGGGCTTCCTCGTCTACACCATCCTCGACGAGTTGGTCGACGGCTACTTCGAAGCGGTGGATGCCTTCGAGGACACCGTCGAAGACTTCGAGGAACAGATCCTCACCGAGCAGCTCGGCGGGGAGGGCGGGATCCAGGCCGAGCTGCTGTCGCTGCGCCGCCGCCTCGTCCAGTTCCGCCGGGTGATCGTACCCCTGCGGGACGTGGTCGGGGCACTGATGCGCGATGACGTGTCCTGGGTCGACGACGCCACCCGCCTGCACCTTCAAGACGTATTCGACCACGTGCTGCGGGCCACCGAAAGCCTCGACAGCCAGCGGGAGCTGGTGGGCAACGCCGTCGATGCCCACCTGGCCCTCACCTCCAACCGGATGAACCAGGTCATGAAGCGCATGACCTCCTGGGGCGCCATCCTGTTGGGCTCCACCCTGGTGGCCGGCATCTACGGCATGAACTTCGACGACATGCCCGAGCTGCACTGGCGCTTCGGCTACCCCTTCGCCTTGGGCCTCATGGTGGTCATCACCATCACTGGCTACCGCGCCTTTTCGAAACGGGACTGGCTCTAGTTTCGACCTCACTCGCTTCGCTCCGTTCGGTCGAGCTTGATCGTGCTCAGGACGGCGGCGGAGCCGCCGACCTGAGCGCTGAACACCCTCTTGGCTCGCTTCGCTCGCCTGGGCCGCCATCCAGAGCGGCCGCCTTCGGCGGCTGGTGTGGCCGGCGGCCACTGCAACGGCTTCTAGCGAGTGTTGCCTACCGGGACCAGTACGTCCTCTCCGGTCTCGGCGTCGTCGACCAGGAGCCAGCCGCACAGCTCGGCCAGCATGCGCTCGCCTTCGCCGGGTCCGCTGGCTATTAGCTCGTCATCGGCCCGGAGCACCTCGGCGCCCCGGGGCCGGTAGACGTAGCGACCTCCCCGGCGGATGGCGAGCACGTGGAACCCGGGGTCGATATCGAGGTGGAGCTGGGCCAGGCTGGCGCCCTCGACCCGGCATCCGGCCCCCACGGGCAGGCGCACCAGAACCTCGTCGGCGTCGCCGAGCGCCAGGGACAGCACCGGATGCACCTCCTCGGAGTTCTCGATGAGCCACACCATCTGCTGGGCCGAGTCACCCAGGTCCTCAGCCGCCTGGGCCAGGTGCAACAGGCCTCGCAGCGACGACGGGTCGACAGCGGCCGGGGCCGATCGCAGCACCCAGGTCTCCAGTCGCTCCTTCATCTCGTCTAGGCGATCCTCCAGGTGGTTGACCTCGGCGGCCAGGCCGGCGTCGCGCAACACCAGGGCCGACCAGGCCAGACCCACACAGGTGGTCGAGATGTTCTTCATCTCGACCAACACGTCGACGGCCCGGTCGAGGTCGGAGGCGCTGCGCTCCTCGGGAGGCGCGGGCGGCTCCCACGAAGGGGCACCCGCGAGCTGGTGGAGTCGGGAGATGCCGGCCGGTGCACCGTGCAGGAACAACACGTCGCCGGGCAGCAGCACCTCATCGCCACCCACATCGGTGATCCAGTCGCGGCCTCGGTGGATGGCCACCACCCGCATCCCCACGGCCACGGGGAGCTCGAAGTCGGACAGGAGTCGATGGGCAAAGTGCGATCCCTCCCGCAACGAGACCCGGTGGCTGACCTCCTCGGCCTCGGACAGGTCCACCACCAGCTCCCGGGGAATGCCGACGCGGTGCGACACGATGCCGGAGATGTCGACGGCGGCGTGGCCCATGCGCTCGATGGAAGAGATGACCTTGAGCACCGACGCCATGGAGTCGGCGTCGCGGGGCGAACGGGCCGCCAGCACGCACACCGCCCGCATATCATGCACCAGGTCGTTCAGCCGGTCCTCCAGCTCGTCGACCTCGTCGGCCATCTGCGGGTCGCCGAAGTAGACCGAGGCGTAGGCCAGGTCGATCATGAGCTCGCAGGAGTCCTTGGCCTCCGAGATCATGGTGCGCAGGTTCCGGGGTTTATCGTCCACCGAGGTCACCAGGGTAGTGCCCGGGGGCCGCCCCTCACACGACCCTCACACGATGCCGAGCGCCACGATGGCCAGGATGAGGGAGAAGGCGCCGACCAGGTCTATCGACGAGGTGACCATGGGCACGCCGTAGGTGTCGGGGTCCAGCCCGAGGCGCACCGCCGCCAGCGTCCCGTAGTAGGCGATGAGCACGGCGAAGCCGACGGCCATCAGCCCTCCCACCAGCGAGGCGGCCACGAGCAGGACCAGTCCGGGGCTGGCCACTCCGATGAGGCGGGCGGCCACCTCGGCCACGGCGGCGTTCAGGGCGAAGACGGGTACGGCCAAGAGGATGACGAAGGTGATGTCGGCCCGCGCTTCCCGGTTGGGCACCGCCGCCAGCTGGACCAGGCCAAGGTGGATCTTGCTGGAGAGCCGGTTGGCCAGGACCCCCCCCAGGGCGCCGGCCGTGCTCAGGTGCCCGGGCAGGAGCACCAACAGCGCAGGCAGGGCGGTGAAGGTCGTCAGCCGGCGCTCGATGGCGATCCCGGCCACCACGCTGATGAGGCTGGCCACGCACAGGATCGGTACCGACTCGCGCAGCACGCGTACCAACAGCTCCAGGCGCGACCGTAAGCCGGCCACCAGGGCGACGGCGGACCCGGCCACCAAGGCCGCTCCCAGGACGTCGGTGAAAGCGCCGTAGCCCACGAGGAGCGAGGCCAACCACAGCGAGGGCAGGCCGACCACGTCGCCCACTGAGGCCACCAGCGGGGCGTTGACGTTGTCGAGGTCCCAGCCGAAGCGGACCGATCCGGCGGCCAGGGCCAGCGTGAAGGCCAGCACCACCACCGACGACAGCACGGCCCCCACGAAGGAGATGACCACCAGGTCGAGCACCGGGATGGTCTCGGCCAATCCGAGCGCCACCGCCACCGCCTTGGCGATCCCGGCCAGGACGACGGCCGTCACCGTGGTCAGCACCACGGCGGCGAGGACGTTTTGGCCCACGACCGTGTCGCGCCGACGCGACAGCGCGAAGGTGCCGGTGTGGATGGCCGTGCTCAGGCGGCTCCCGAGGGCGCCGAAGATGTTGCCTCGCATGCCGATCGAGGCTGGCACCAGCACCAAGAGGCCGGGCAGGCGCTCCAGGGTGCCGGTGATGGCCCCGAGGGTGACCCCGGCGGCCAGGCTGGTCAGGGTGGAAAGACCGAGGGCCGTGAGGCTCTGGCGGGTACCGGCGGCGTCGGGCCCGAGCAGGGCCCGCATGCGCACCAGTGGTCGGAAGCCTCCTCGCCCCATCCCGCTGAGTCTTGCCGATGAACCTCCCCTTCAGCTTGAGGTGCCCCCCGTGTGGACTGCCACATCACCGACGGTGGCGATGGAGGAACAGGGATGCGCAGCCGCCAGGATGCACCTCGTGGATGTCCTCGACCTGGTGAGCGTGGCCATCCTCGCCCTGGTGGGCGTACGCCTGGTCGGCGTGGCCA
>JALZNY010000234.1 GCA_030857525.1 Actinomycetota bacterium | reverse complement strand
GCCGTAGCCCATGACCAGGCTGATCGAGGTGCGCTCGGCCAGCGGCCCGGCTACCAGGAGGCCGAGGGGGATCGTGCCGCCGAACGCCATCACCCACAGGGCCATGACCCGACCCCGCACGGCGTCGGCCAGCCGCTCCTGGAGCACCACCGACAGCGCCGTCACCGTGGCGAAGTAGAAGAACCCGAGGACGAGGACGACCACGAAGGCGGGCGCCGGAGCTCGCAGGGAGGCGAAGGCGGCCAGGGAGGCAGCGAAGCCGAGGAGGCCGATACGCACCAGGCGGGGCCGGGACCAGCCGGCCAGGAAGGTCCCGATGGACACGGCGCCCACGATGGCCCCCAGGCCGAAGCAGGTGTAGAGCAGCCCGTAGGCGGCGCTGGAGGGGTCGATCCCGAGGTTGCGGGAGGCGACGGTCGGCATCTGGCCGATGAAGGGCATGCACAAGAAGGCGAAGGTGGCCATCGTGAGCAGGCAGCGCCTGATCAGCGGATCGCGACGGGCCACGGCGAAGCCCCCGGCGAGGCGGCGCCACCCCGAAGCGACGTCGCCGGGGTCGGCCAGGACGGGCGGGAAGCGCACGGCCAGCACGGCGGCGATGACGAAGAGGTAGGTGGCGGCGTTGACGGCGAAGACCGAGGCGGCCCCGAAGGCGGCGAAGGCCAGTCCTCCCAACGCGGGGCCGACGACCCGGGCCACGTTCATCTGGGTGGAGCTGAGCGAGACGGCCCCGGCCAGGTCGCGCCGCTCCACCAAGGTGGGGAGAACGGCGCTGAAGGTGGGCATGTGGATGGCGCTGCCGATGCCGATGCAGGCCACCACGGCCAACAAGGCGCCCTGCGACGGCTCGCCCGTCGCCACCAGGACGGCCAGGGCGGCCGAGGCCAGCATCTGCTCGATCTCGGCGGCGATGAGCAGGCGCCGGCGGTCGACCACGTCGGCCAGGGCGCCGCCCACGACCGACAGGACCAGCATGGGTCCCAGCTGGGCGAAGAGCACCAGGCTGAGGAAGGTGGGGGAGCCCGACAGCTCCAGGGCGTAGGCTCCGAGCGTCACCGACTGCATCCACGTCCCGATGCTGGAGGCGAAGGAGCCCAGGAAGACGATGCGGAAGCTGCGCTGGGCCAGGGCGGCCCGGGCCGTCCCCCGCCGGGTGGGGGCCCTTGGAGGTCCGATCGTGGGCGCAGGAGGGGGCCGCACGGACACCCGGCGAGGGTACGGGAACCGTCGTGAGGTCCGGCCGGCGGGAGGCTGCTACCTCCTGATGTGCTGCGCCAGGCCCTGGAGGTAGCACGCCGCAGCCCGGTTCTGGAACAGGGTGACGAGGGGCGAGGCCAGTCGGGCCCAAACGGTGGCCGGCCGGGCATCGATGCGCACGCGCAGGTGCAGGCGGCCGCCGTCGATCCGCTCCACCAGGAAGGACTCCTCGCCGCACTCGGGGTGCCCGGGCAGGGTTCCGTAGGCGAAGCCGAAGCGGTGAGGCTCGTCGATCACCTCGATGATCCGATCTGGTGCTATCACGTCGATCGGGCCGTAGGGCAGGACGACCAGGAGGGTCGTCCCCACCTCGATGGTGGCGTCAGGTGGATGGATGCGGGCGCCCAGGTGATGGTGGGGCACCCAGGTGCGGAGACCGTCGACGACGTCGGCCAGGCCGTCTCCCGGATCGTTGACCTCGAGCTCGAAGGTGAGCTGGGCCCGCCCCGGGAACCGCTCGGGGTGGAGGGTCGAGCCGACGTGGTCGTAGGTCAGGTCGCCGCGGCGGGCGAGGGCGAGCTGGGCGTCGAGCCCAGCGACCGATGCCCCGCCCAGGCGAGGGCCACCGGTGCTGGTCATGTCACCACGGGCGGGTGCGGCGCACCTTGGTGTCGCCTCGTCCAACGGCGGTCGGCGAGGTGGTGGCCGGCCAGGTGGTGGCCGCCGAGACCGCACAGGGTGAAGGCGAGGGCGTTAGCCACCCCGTGGGTGCGGACCATGTCGGGGATCGACAGGGCGGGTACGTCCACGTGCTGGCCGGCGGCCCAGGCCAGGGCCAGGATCATGGGCACCCACACCGCCAGTCCCGACACGCCCAACAACAGCCGGGACAGCCGGGGATTGTCGGCTCGGGCGACCGAGACGAGCTGCAGGCTGGCGGTGAGCCAGACGCCTACGGTCAAGAGGGCGGCGCCTCCGATCTGGGGCAGTGGGTGGCCGGTGAGGAACCCGAGGGCCACGACGGGTGGCGCCGTCGCAGTGAGGCCCACTGCCGCCAGAGCGACTCGGCTAGGTCCGCTCGCCGCCCAGGCCAGGCCGGCCAGCACCAGGGCTCCGGTGCCGGCGTAGAGGTAGTGGGCGGCGGTGAGCTCCACGATGGGCTCGGAGATGCCGAACGGCGTGGCACCCAACCGGGACGCCACCATGGCCCCGGCGGCCACGAGGGCGTAGCCGGCAGCCACGGACTGCACCGCCTGGTCGAGCCGCCAGCGGTGTAGCGGCCCGGCCCGGCGGACCGACGTCACCAGCGTCGCTGTCGCCGCCACCACCAAGGGGACGACGAGCACGGAGGCCAGCGGACCGGTCTCGAGGAGGAACGCCGCCACGAGGCTCGCCGCCGCCCCCGTCCACCACCACCAGCGGGTGCGTAGGGCCAGGGGCGCGACCATGGCGACACCGAGCACGACGAGGGCGTCGACGAGGGTGATCGGTCCCATAGAGCTATACGCTAGCAGATGCTCACTGATTGGATGCTCACGGATTGCCTAAGATGCAGAGGTGGAGGAGACGAGGGAGGGGTTGCGCCTCGATGAGCTGGCCCGGGAGGCGGGTGTGGCCTCCACCACCGTGCGCCTCTACCAGCACCGGGGCCTGCTTCGGGCCCCCCGCCTGGTCGGCCGCACGGGATACTACGACTCGTCGCATCTGGCTCGGCTGCGCCTGATCGGGCGCCTGCAGGACGAGGGGTTTTCGCTGGCCGGCATCGGCCGGCTCCTGGAGTCGTGGGAGCAGGGGCGGGACCTGTCTGACCTCGTCGGTGTGGAGCGTGAGCTCGACCAGCTCCTGGGACGTCCGGCGCCGGTGATCCTCGACCCGTCTGAGCTAGCCGCCTACTTCCCGCCCGGGTCGTTGACCCCCGAGCTCCTCGACCGGGCACTTCGTGCAGGTCTGGTCTCGGCCACCGACGACGGACGCTTCCGCGTGACCGACCCGCGCTTCGTCGAGACCGGCGCCGCCCTGGCCCGCCTCGGCCTCCCCCTGGAGGTGATCGTCGAGGAGTGGGAGCACCTGGTCGTCCACACCGACGCCATCGCCGAGCGGTTCCTGTCGGTGTTCGAGACCCATCTCCTGCTCGAGGGTTGGCGCGACCTGGCCGAGGCCGAAGATCACCTCCAGGTCGAGGCCCTGGCATCCAGCCTGGCCCAGCTCCGCACCCTCGCCGGCCAGGTCGTCGTTGCCGCGCTGGACACGTCGATGGCCGAGATCGGCGCCCGCCGGCTGGCCGGATTGCTCCCGCCCGCC
>JALZNY010000233.1 GCA_030857525.1 Actinomycetota bacterium | reverse complement strand
TCACCATGAACTCGCTGGGCTCCACCAGCACGGGGCGCTCGAGCATCCCGTCGCTGTGGTTGTAGACGGGCTTGAGGATGGGCTGGCCCTCGGAGAGGAGCTTCAGGTGCTGCTCCATGATCTCCAGGTAGTTGCACTCGGGGTGCAGCGGCGTGAAGGGCTTGTCCTTGCGCTCGTTGCGGTCGTAGCGGTGGTAGTCGTCGACGCACATCGACGTGATGCGGTGGTGCCCCAGCGCATGGACCAAACCCTCGGTGAGGGTGGTCTTGCCCGCCGCGCTGTCGCCGGCGATGGCCAGCATGATGGGACGGGGGGCGCCGTTGCCATTGTTGGCTCGGTTGATGTCCATCTCCTTCTCGGGCATGTCCTACCTCTGTGCGACTGGTTGAGGATCTTGGCTGATCGTATCGTAGGTGTTTGGAGGCCCCGAAGGCACAAGCGCCTCCACGAACAATGGGCGGTGCCGAGGCGTCACGATGATCGAGGAGGTGCGCCAGCCCTCGAGCGTCGGCCGGGGAGCGGCTAACAGCGAGGTGTTGGTCACCGCGGTGGCCACAAAGGCGCAGGCCTCGTCGGCGACGAGGTCGTCGAGGGTGAGCACGGCATCGATGTCGACGCCGTCGCCTTGGAGGAGCAGGGCCCGCTCCTCCTCGCTCTGGGGGGCCAGGCGAGCCTGCATCTCGCCCCCGAGGAGGCGGGCGGCACAGGCGGTGAGCACCCCTTCGGGCGCCCCCCCGATGCCCAGGGCGATGTCGGCCGGACCTCCGGGCACGAGGGCCAGGAGCGACCCCATGACGTCGCCGTCGCTGATCTCTATGACGGTGGCGCCGGCAGAGCGGATGCGGTCGATCAGCTCGGTGTGACGGGGCTTGTCGAGGACGATGGTGACGATATCCTCCACCGGCTTGTCCAGAGCGCCGGCCACCCGACGCAGGTTGTCCTCGACGGGGGCGGTGATGTCGACGACACCCGCGAGCCGGGGACCCACGATCAGCTTGTCCATGTACCAGCCCGAGGTCCCCCACATGGTCCCCCGAGGGGCGATGGAGAGCACGGCGATGGCCCCTTCGCCACCCCGGGCGCAGTAGTTGGTGCCCTCCAGGGGGTCGACGGCCAGATCCCAGCCGGCACCCTCGCCCGTGCCCAGCTCCTCACCCTCGTAGAGCATGGGGGCGTCGTCCTTCTCCCCCTCGCCGATGACCACCCGGCCCTGGCCGGGCACCTGCGCCAGGGCGGAGCGCAGGGCGGTCACCGCCGCCTCGTCGGCGGCCTCCTTGTTGCCCCGGCCGACCCACGGCACGCAGGCCATGGCCGCTTCCTGGGTGGCGCTGAGCAGGTGCAGGGCCAGGCTCTCGGGATCCATTACGGGAGCCTCGGCGCTGTTGGTGTCGACGGGGGTCATCACGGTCCTCGCGTGGCTGGCGACGATGGGGCAGCCGACCCTATCCCAACCCCGCTACGGGATGGGCTGGAGGCGGACCTGGGCGATGGCGCGCCGGTTCATGGCCATCACCTCGATCCGCCAGTGGCCCACGTCCACACTCTCCCCCGCCTCGGGCAGATGTCCCAGATGGTCGAGCACCAGCCCGGCGATGGTGGTGTAGGCCCCCTCGGGCAGCTCGACGTCGAGGTCGGTCAGGTCGTGCACCGGGAAGGACCCGGGCAGGACCAGCTCACCCTCCTCGTTGTGCTGGGCGGTGGCCAGATCGCGGTCGAACTCGTCGTAGATCTCGCCCACGATCTCCTCAACGATGTCCTCCATGGTCACCAGGCCCTCCACCCCGCCGTGCTCGCTGACGACGACGGCCATCTGCTGGCGATCAGCCTGGAGGCGGCGCAGCGAGTCGAGCACCCGGGCCCCCTCGGGCAGCACCAGGGCGGGACGGGCCTCGGCCCCGACGGCACCCTCGGAGTCGACCAAGTCGCGGATGTGAACGATACCCACCACCCGGTCGAGGTCGCCCTGGTGCACCGGTGCCCGGGAGTGGCCCGTGCGCACCAGCTCAGCCAGCACCTCGGCGGCGCTCTGGTGCTCCTCGAAGGCCACCACATCGAGGCGGGGGATGAGCACCTGGCGCACCGTCCGCTCGTCGAGCTCGAAGACCCCCTCGACGATGCCCTTCTGGTCGGGGCTGAAGGCGGCCTGGGTGGCCACCATGTCACGGATCTCCTCCTCGGTGATCTCCTCCCGCTGGGCGTGGGGGTCGCCGCCGAGCACCCGTACGGCCACGTCGGTGGAGCGGCTGAGCAGCCAGACGGCGGGTCGGGACACCACCGCGAGGGCCGACAGCGGCCGGGCCGCGACCAGGGCCCAGCGCTCCGAGCGCTGGAGTGCGACCCGCTTGGGCGCCAGCTCGCCCAGGACGAGCGTGAAGTAGGTGAGCACCAGGGTCACCAGCACCAGGGCGACCGGGGCAGCTGCGGCGCCGAGGAACGACAGCGGCTCTTCCAGGGCGACCGCATACGACGAGGCCGCGGCCGCCGAGGCCAGGAACCCGGCCAAGGTGATGCCGATCTGGATGGTGGCCAGGAACTGGTTGGGGTTGCGGGCCAGGCGGGCGAGGAGCTCGCCCTTGGGCCCCGACTCGTCCAGGCGCTTGAGCTGGCCCTCCCGCAGCGACACCAGGGCGATCTCGCTGCCGGCGAAGGCGGCGTTGATCACGATGAGCACGGCCACCAGGACCAGCTCGGGTCCGAGGATTCCCATGCCAGACAGCCTTCCACGTGGGGGAGCGGCCGAGGCGGGAAGCCATGATGGCAACCGATGAGGAGGACCTACGACACCAGCGTCCCCAACGATGCCGTCCCCAACGATGCCGTCCCCAACGATGCGGCGTTGGCTGCGGTGAGCGAGGCCATCCTCGGGCTGGCCGGCCCTCGCTCGGTCGATGCCGTGCTCCAGCACCTGGTCATCGCCGCCCGGGATCTGGTGGGGGCCACCTACGCAGCGCTGGGTACAGCCGACGCCGAGGGCGACGGCTTCAGCCGCTTCATCACCGCCGGCATGAGCGACGAGCTGATCGACGCCATCGGTCCGCTCCCCCGTACCCACGGCCTGCTCGGCTCGCTGCTGGTCGACCCCACCCCCTATCGCAGCGAGGACGTGGCAACCGACCCCCGCTTCACCTGGTGGCCCTCGGCCCATCCCCGCATGCACTCGTTCCTGGGGGTGCCCATCGTGTTCAAGGGTGATGTCATCGGGGCCCTCTACCTGGCCGACAAGCAGGGCCCGTCCACCTTCGACGAGGCCGACGAACGCCTGCTGAGTCTGCTCGCCGCGCACGCCGCCGTGGCCATGGAGCAGGCCCGTCTGCTCGAGGCCAGCCGGGAGCTGAGCGTGGCCGAGGAGCGGGCCCGCCTGGCGCGCGAGCTCCACGATGCCACCGTCCAGACGCTGTTCAGCCTGTCGCGGCCGGCGTCGGTGGCCCGGTGCTGGCCGTGGCCGGCAACGTGGCCGACGAGTCCCACCGTCACAACCTGGTGGGCGCGGTCGACGAGCTCGGCGGGCT
>JALZNY010000232.1 GCA_030857525.1 Actinomycetota bacterium | reverse complement strand
AGTCCACCCAGTAGGCCCCGGTGGCCCGCACCGAGATGGGGCCGAGGGCCGTGGGCTCGGGACCGATGGCATGGGTGAGGGCGCCGTTGGTCTCCAAGAAGGCGGCCAGGCCGGTGATGGCCTGGCCATCAGGGGCGATCTCGGGGGCAGGCGGCGGCAGGGGAACGGTGCGCAGTAAGGCCTCGGCCACCGCTGCGGGCGTAGCGGCGGCCTCGGGCTCGGGCTCGTCGGTGCAGGTGGGGATGCCGAGGTCGGCGGCGCCGCTGGCGTTGGCCGCGTTGGCGAGCCTCTCATCGCCGGTGATGGGCGTGTCCCGACGGGTGCTGGTCGTCTCCAGGCAACGCTCGGGTGTCCCTCCGTTGCGCAGGCTGGTCTTCGGCACGACGTGCTCGGGCCGAGGTCGGCTGGAGCCCCGCCGGCTCACCCGCCGGGTGGCAGGACCGTCCTCCCCGGCCGCGGCGGCGCCAGGGTTGGAGATGACGATCGTGCCCTTTCCTTTCCCAACCTCGCCTTGCGAGGAGGCCGCGGCAACGCTTCCTTCGCCGTCGCGGTTGGGACGCCAAGCACCAACACCAAGACAGTCCCTGACACAGCGATTGCTATCTGCCTTGGCACGGATTCTCCGGCTGTGAGCCATCGAGATTCAGTCCGTTCATGAAAAGCATCCATCCAGTCGGGTTCAGGCCCTCAGGGTCGTCATCCTCGATCTTCGGGGTCAACCCCAGGTAGTTAACTGACAGAGAGGCACCCCTAATGCTGACATCGGAGTAGTCGCTCTCGACGGCTACGTACACGCAGTCGTCGGCTACGTCGAGGACCTCCTGCACGTCGTTGTGCAGCGTTCCTGGGAGCAGCTCGTCTCCGCGCAAGGCCAGGTCCTGGCCCCAGATGTTCACTTGGCGGTCGAGCTCATCGGGGACGTAGATGGACCGGAGGACATCGATCGCCCGCTCGTCCAGTTGCTGGGTCTCCACGAAGATCGCCGTGGCTTGGGCGTCGACGGCGAAGAGGGCGTCGACCACGGCTGGACATAGGCCTCGTCGATGTCGGCCGGGTCGTCGGGGATGACGGACACGTCGACGGGGCGAGCGGCCGTCGAGGTGGTCGTAGGACCAGGGCCGATGGTCGCCGCCGGGCCGAGGTCGTCGTCATCTCCCGAGCTGCAGGCACCAGCCAGGACTGCCACCGCCAGCGTAGAGACAACAGAAGGCTACGACGCACCGTTGCTGACCCTCCTCAAGGATCCTGCGGCATGTCCAGGGCCCGAGGCAACTCCTCGCTACCATCGCCGTCGTGGTTTCGCCCGTTCCCGCCGAGGACGTCCTGGCTCGCCTGGCGGTCGAGGAGCGAGTGTGGGTGACCGAATTCCGTGACCAGCTCCGAGCCCGCTTTGGTGACCGGCTGCGCGACCTTCGTCTCTTCGGCTCCAAGGTGCGGGGCGACGACCACGACGAGTCCGACATCGACGTACTGGTCCTGATCGACGGTTGCACCGAGGACGACCGGGACGTCGTCTGGGAGCAGGCCAGCGCGATCAGCTTCCTGCTGATGCCCGCGATCAGCGACTTCGAGACCTACCACGCCCCCCGATCGCGGGCGTCGGGCTTCTACGAGGAGATGCGCCAGGAGTCCGTGCGGCTATGACGCCGGGCCAGGGTGACTTGGCGGCCGCGGAGCTACGTCGGTCGGAGCAGGCATTGGGAGATGCCCGCATGCTGCTTGGCGCCGGCGCCCGTGAAAGCGCGGCCAGCCGTTTGTACTACGCCGCCTTCCACGCCGCCAGAGCCACCTTGACGGTCCGGGGCAAGTACGCCAAGACGCACTCCGGCCAGATCACCCTGTTCCAAGCCACGTTCGGTCCCGCCCCGCTCCTGAGCCACCTGTTGGAGCTCCGGGCGTCCGCCGACTACGGGAAGGAGCCGTTCACGACTCCGACGGAGACGATCGCCAGGGCGCTCGACGAGACGGCGACCTTCGTGTCCCGCTGCCGCCTGATCGTCGATGGGGCTCAGGCCACCGGTGCCGACGAGCCCGACCCTCCGCCCGATCACTGACCCCGCCCGATGCCTCGTCCGCCCCAGCCGTCGACCGCCGAGATCAGGCGTCGAAGTCGAGGCCGTAGACCGCCTCGTAGCCGGGGAGGCACAGCGGGCGCTCCGGGCACTCGGGCGGGCCGCCCAGCACCAACGGGTCCTCCACCTCGGCCAGGTCCGAGACCGCCTCCAGGCCGTACTGCTCGGCCGTCTCCCGGGTCACGACCAGGGCGTTCTGGTCCTGGGCCGACGACGGCTCGGCCAGAGTGAGGGGCTCGGGCAGCAGCTCCTCGATGCGGGCGACGCCCTCCTCGGGAGTCACTGATTCGGCCTCGGGGTCGAGGAAGGCGAGCAGGCTCTGGAGGTACTCGGGCACGATGTCGAGCTCGCCGCTCACCAGCGACGGGTAGGTCACCTGCTCTCGTGATCCGAGGTTAGCTTCGATGGTGACGTCGTAGCCGTTGGCCCGCAGGGCCTCGGCGTAGAGGTTGGCCACGATCGTGCTCTCGGTGAAGTTGGCCGACCCCACCGTCAGCGCTCCCGAGCCCTGGGGGTCGTCCACCTCGAGGAGCCCCTCGGCTTCGAGGAAGTCACGGGCGACGTCGGCCGGGTCCTCCTTGTCGCCGTCGACCCGCTGGTTGAGCTCGGTGATGGCCTCGGTGGTCAGCGCGGCCGACACCTCGTCGAGCACGGCGATCGCTCCCTCGTCGACGGTGTCGGTGCGCACCAGCGGGGTGATGTTCTCCGAGCCCTGGAGACCCTGGTCGTCGTCGAGCACGACCCAGTCGTTGGCGGCGATGGCACCCACGGTGGAGAACAGCACGGCCAGGTCGATGTCACCCTGCTCCAGGGCGGTGACGGTCACGGCACCGGGCTCCAGGGGCTGGAAGCGAAACACCGTGGCCTGTTCCTCAGCCCCGCCCTCGGCACCGGGGTCGGTCTCCACCGTCGACGGATCCGAGTCGGCGCAGGCAGCCAGGGCCAGGGTGGCGGCCAGAGCGACGCCGAGCAATGGACGCAATCGGGCTGATGTGAGGGTCATGGCCTGCCTCTTCGGTGGTCGGGAGATCAGAAGGTCGGGCTCCATCTCACCAGATGAGCGAGGCCCAGAGCCATCCCGGGTCGCGATGAGGAGGAGCGAGCGCAGGCGAGTGCTGCGTGCCTCGCCATCGTGGCGCGCGGCTAGGGGCGGGGACGGTCTCTCGTCGAGCAGCTGGCAACGGAGTTAGGGTCGCCCGGTGACGCTGGACGAGCTGGCCGATCGCCTGCGAGGCGACGTGGCGACCAGGGACGTTGAGCTTCTCGTCCTGCACGGCTCTCGGGCTCGCGGCGATGCCACTCCGGTGTCCGACTGGGACTTCGCCTTCCTCGCCGGTCCGGACCTCGATGTCATCGGGCTCAGCTTGGCGATCACGACGACGCTGGGCAGCGACCTGGTCGACCTGGTCGACCTGGCCACTGCGAGTGCCTTGCTCCGTTACCGCGCCGGGCGGGAC
>JALZNY010000231.1 GCA_030857525.1 Actinomycetota bacterium | reverse complement strand
CCGGGAGGCCTTCCGTTCGTTCGTCCTCGGCTTCCTCGACCACGCCGAGGTGCTCGGGCCCCCCGAGCTGCGCCACGACCTGGTCGACTGGCTGACGGTGCTGGCCCGTTGATGGCCGCACGTCTGATGGCCCACGACTGATGGCCCGCCCCAGCGCTCCCGAGCGACTCCGTCGTCTGCTCGCCCTCGTTCCCTGGGTGGTGGCCCATGACGGCCCCGCCCTCGAAGAGGTGTGCGCCCGATTCGGTCTCAGCCAGGACGAGTTGGTGGCCGAGCTCGACCTGGTGTTCCTCTGCGGCGTCCACCCCTTCACCCCCGATTCGCTCATCGACGTGGATGTAGCTGACGGCAGGGTGTGGATCCGCTACGCCGAGTACCTGGAACGACCGCTGCGGCTCACGCCCGACGAGGGGCTGGCCCTGGTGGCGGCGGGAA
Source organism: Actinomycetota bacterium (assembly GCA_030857525.1). Classification (GTDB taxonomy): domain Bacteria; phylum Actinomycetota; class Acidimicrobiia; order Acidimicrobiales; family CADCSY01; genus JADDRA01. The sequence goes on along the minus strand of JALZNY010000231.1, from coordinate 3,100 downwards.
CGGCCGTTCTCGCTGTCCCCGGCGCCGACTCCGACGGTCCCCTGGCCCGGGGCCTGGCCAAGCTGGCCGCCATGCTCGGCGTCGATCCCTCCGTCGACCTCGACGTCACCCTCGGAGCGGCGCCGGCCGGCGTCCTGGAGAGTCTGCAGGAGGCCGTGGCCGCCGACTGCGCCGTCGAGATCGACTACTACACCTACGGGCGTGACCAACGGACCCGTCGGGTGGTCGATCCCCACAGCGTGTTCGCGGCCGAGGGGCAGTGGTACCTGGAGGCGTGGTGCCACCTGGCCGAGGCCGAACGACGGTTCCGCCTCGACCGCATTGGCAGCCTGACCGTGCTCGAGCGCCGGGCCGAGCATCGACCGGCCGACCATCGACCAGTCGACCACCGGCCGTCCGGACCCTCGCCGGACGACCGGACGGCCTCGAGCGACGGACCGGGCCGCCGGGTCTTCGAGCCCAGGGCTGACGACCCCCGCGTCGTGCTCGAGCTGGATCCCCGAGCCCGCTGGGTAGCCGAGCAATATCCCCTCGAGCGCTTGGAGGAGCTGGAGGGCGGCCGCTGTCGGGTGGTTCTGGTCGCCAGCGAGCGGGCCTGGCTCGAGCGCTTGTTGCTACGCCTCGGGCCGGCAGCGTCGGTGGTCGAGGGGGCCGAGGGGGTGGCGGCGGCGGCTGCCTCCCGCATCCTGACGACCTACCGGGTGCCGCCGGTGGCAGTAGCCTCGCCCCTGACGTGACCGAACGCCCCCCCTCCCCGGTAGAGCCGTCGCTCGACATCAAGGCTGGTGGCGGCGACGACCACGGCGACGTGCCCCACGAGGAAGTATCCGACGGCAACCCACACGATGACCTGCCCGACGAGGACCTGGGCTACCAGGACATTGGGGACGAGGACGGTCCCAGCCTGGCTCGCAACATCGCCGAGTGGGTGGCCATCCTGGTTGGCGCCCTGGTGGTGGCCCTCGTCGTCACCAAGTTCCTCATCCAGGCCTTCTTCATCCCGTCGGGGTCCATGTTGCCGACCCTCAACATCGACGACAGGGTGCTGGTCAACAAGCTCAGCTACGACCTTCACGACGTGAACCGAGGTGATCTGGTCGTCTTCGAGCGTCCAGCAAGCGAGGCCGACAGCGATATCAAGGACCTCATCAAGCGGGTGGTCGCCGTCGAGGGCGAGACCGTCGAGTCTCGTGACGGCCGTCTCTACATCAACGGTGAAGCGCCGGATGAGCCCTACCTGCAGGCGGACGTGGAGACCAACGGCGTCGACCTCCAGACCATTCCCCCGGGCCATGTGTTCGTGATGGGCGACAACCGGGGTGACTCTCGTGACAGCCGCTTCTTCGGCCCCCTTCCCGAGGAGCTCATCATCGGCCGAGCCTTCGTCAAGGTGTGGCCACTGCCCGACTTCCAGATCTTCTAGTCCGGAGCGACCGCCCGATTAGAAACCGGCCCGCGCTTCGTCCAGGCGGTCGGCGTGCTCGCTGGACACGGCGTCGAGGCCCATGGCCAGCAGGGCGTCGAGTTGGTGCACCTGTGGTGCGGGACCGGCCAGGGCCAGGCGGTTGAAGCGGTGGAACAGCGCACACAGGCCGGCGCTCCAGTCGGACTCGTGCAGCTGTACGGCGTCCACGCCGGCCTTGGCCAGGTTGGCCGCCCGGCGCTCGGGGCCTTCGTCGACACGGCGGAGGCGGGTGGAGTCGACCAGACGGGCATCGCCCGCCGCCACCCGCCACGAGGCGGCTTGGCACCAGTTGGCGGAGCAGAGCCACAGCCTCTCCGAGGCATGTCCGCCGGCGTCGGCGGCCAGACCCACCACCACGGCCACCGCAGCATCGTCGGTCAGGTGCACGGCGAGGTCGAGCTCGTTTCCGCATCGCTCGTAGAGGTCGGCCAGGCGGGGGACCTGCGTCGGAACCTGCGTGGTCGACAGGCTGTCCAGCGCACGGCGGCGCAGGCCGATGCGTAGTGTCGGGGCGGGGTGGATCACGGGGTCGCCGTCGGCCGTGAGGTGGACGTCGACGACCACCCCCGTCACCCCTTGGCCGAGGGCGGTGAGCACTGGGGCGAAGGGGTCTTCGTCGGGATGGTTGGCGCCACCAAAGCGGAGGAGGCCCAGCGGAGGCTGGAGGAGGGCGGGGTAGCGGGGGGCCACGTCCGCCATCCTGCCCCTGATCTTCGAACGTTGCCCCCGCTCGCCGAATGTGGGCTCAAGGTGGTAGCCGGATCGGCCGATACTTCGGTGAGCAGCTTGCCGTAGCCACGACGAGCATCCGAGAAGCCTGAGAAGGGGAGGGAGACATCATGGCGACGGTGCGTGCGAGCTGCGCCGACTGCGGCGACTTCGAGATCGGCAGTTCCGAGGTGTTGGTGCGCGTCTGCGTCAACGACCACAAGGGTTCCTATGTCGTGCGCTGCCCCCTGTGCACCATGGCGGTGGCCAAGGCAGCCGAGCCGAGGGTGGTCCAGCTCCTGGTGGACGTCGGATCACCGCTGACGATGTGGCACCTGCCCGCCGAGCTCACCGAGGCCCACACCGGACCGCCGCTCACCCACGACGAGATGCTGGCGTTCCACCTCCTCCTCGACACCGATGACTGGTTCAGGCTGGTGGCCTCCATGGTCAAGGGGTAGCCGGCCGATCAGGCGGGGGGAGGAGGCACCGGTAAGATCGCCTGGTGTTCAACATCGGGCCGGCCGAGCTGCTCGTGGTCCTGGTCATCGCCCTGTTGGTGCTCGGCCCCAACAAGCTGCCCGACGCCGCCCGCCAGGTGGGCCGCGCCCTCGGGGAGATGCGCAAGCTCAGCTCCGGGTTTCAGGCCGAGATGCAAAATGCCCTGAAGGAGCCGGTCGAGGGCAAGCCCACGAAGTCCTCGACCAAGCCGGCGGCCGAGGCTACCGGAGGCAGCTTGTCGGCCCCTCGTCCTCCCGCCGGCGATATGCCGGGGGAGGCCACGCCGGTCGCCGAGGTGGCAGTCCCCGACGTCGGGGTATCCGAGTCGCCGCCGTCTGAGGGGGTCCAGGCCGAGCCGGCGCGCACACCCCAGCCCGAGCCGGGTACGCCCGGCAGCCCGGCCAACTGATGGCCCTGCGCTCTCGG
>JALZNY010000230.1 GCA_030857525.1 Actinomycetota bacterium | reverse complement strand
GAGAGCAGCGGCGCGGGTGAACACGGCGTCGAACATCTCCTCAGTGAGGGTGCCGGTGAAGGTGTTCTGCTGGCTGGGGTGATAGGAGCAGATGAGGCGGACACCGTCGGGCAGGGTCGCCTCCACGCCGTGGCCGAAGCGGGGGCGGGGCCGCAGTCCCACCATGCCGGCCACCACCTGGTAGGCGAAGGCGCCCAGGACCACGACTACCTCAAGGTCGATGAGCAGTGCCCACTCCCGGGCCAGGTAGGGAAGGCAAGCGTCGCGCTCGGCTGGTGTGGGCCGGTTGGCCGGGGGAGCGCAGCGCACGGCGGCGCTGACGTAGGCGCCCACCAGGGCCAGGCCGTCACCCCGGTGCTCGCTCGTGGGCTGGTTGGCGTAGCCGGCTCGATGTAGGGCCCGAAAGACCCAGTCGCCCGAACGGTCGCCGGTGAAGACCCGGCCGGTGCGGTTGCCCCCGTGGGCGGCGGGGGCCAGTCCCACCACCAGCAGCCGGGCGGCCGAATCGCCGAAGCCCGGCACCGGTCGCCCCCAGTACTCCTCGTGGCGGTAGGCCGCCCGCTTCTCGGTCGCCACTTCCTCGCGCCAGGCCACCAGGCGGGGGCAGGCCCGACAGATGGTGACCTCGGAGGCCACCCTCGCCAGCGAATCCGGCTCCGGTGCAGGCATGGACGTCCACGGTAGGTTGGCGCCATCGCCGCCCGCACTCGCGCCCCCAAGGCTCCGCCGGCCACCGTCGTGGTCCTGGTTCGCCACGGCCAGACGCCGACGACCGGTTCGGTCCTGCCCGGACGGGCGGCCGGGCTGCACCTGGCCGAGGGCGGCGTCACCCAAGCCGAGGCCGTGGCCCAGCGCCTGGCCGGCCTGGCCCGGGTCGACGCCGTCTACGCCTCGCCTCTGGAACGCACACGGGAGACGGCCCGGCCCATCGCCCGGGCCCGCGACCTCAAGGTGCGCGTCGACCGTGGGCTGTTGGAGTGCGACTTCGGCGAGTGGACGGGACGGGCCCTCAAGGAGCTGGGCAAGCTGCCCGAGTGGACCACCGTCCAGCGCTACCCGAGCGGGTTCCGCTTCCCCGGCGGGGAGTCCTTCCGGGAGATGCAGGTCCGCATCACCAGCGCGCTGAGCCGCCTGGTGGAGCGCCACCGGGGTGGCGTCATCGTGGCCGTCTCTCACGCCGATCCCATCAAGGCGGCCGTAGCCGACGCCCTCGGCACCCACCTCGACCTGTTCCAGCGCATCGCCATCTCCCCCTGCTCGACCACCACCATCAGCTACGGGGTCGGTGGCCCCATGGTGCTCTCGGTCAACTCGATGACCGATCCCTTCGCCACCGCGCCGTGAGCAGCTCGTTCGACCTTCCCGAGGTTGAGCGCTTCACGGCGGGCACCGTGGGCCCGCCGGGAGAGCGCATCTTCTACCTGCAGATCACCGCGGGCGGCCAGGTGGTCAGCCTGCGCCTGGAAAAGGCTCAGGTGGCGGCCCTGGCCGGGTACCTGGCCGAGCTGTTGGCCGACCTGCCCACCCCGTCGCCCGAGGAGATCCCCGAACCGGCCGAGCTGGTCGAGCCGGTGGTGGCCGAATGGGTGGTGGGCCAGCTCGGCGTCGCCTTTGATGAGTCCCGTGACCGCATGGTCATCAGGGCCGACGAGGTCGTCGACGACGAGGGGGAGGCGGGCGTCGAGGCCGCCGGCGGGGGAGGGTCGGCCCGCTTCGCCCTGACCCGGCCCCAGGTGGCCGGCTTCGTCGTCCACGCCGCCACCCTGGTGGTCGCCGGGAGACCGCCGTGCCCGCTGTGCCGACGACCGCTCGACCCTGAGGGGCACATGTGCGTCAAGACCAACGGGCACAAGCCACGCTAGCCGTGCTCACCGAGGGCGAGGTCGAGCTCAAGGGGCGCATGCCCTGGAGCACGAACCAGACCTTCCTGGTCGAGCTGACGCACGGCGAGGACGCCCTCCTCGGCGTCTACAAGCCGGGTCGGGGCGAGCGGCCCTTGTGGGACTTCCCCGGCGGGCTCTACCGCCGGGAGGTGGCCGCCTGGGTGCTCTCCGAGCTGCTGGGCTGGGGGGTGGTGCCCGAGACCGTGCTGCGGGACGGGCCGCTCGGCGAAGGGTCGGTGCAGCGCTTCGTGGAGGCGGACTTCACCCAGCACTACTTCACCCTCTACGAGGACCCCGCTCACCACGACGCCCTGCGGGCCATCTGCGTGTTCGACATCCTGGCCAACAACACCGACCGCAAGAGCGGTCACTGCCTGCTGGCCGAGGATCGGATCTGGGGCATCGACAACGGCTTGTGCTTCCACCCGTCGCCCAAGGTCCGCACCGTCATCTGGGAGTTCGGGGGTGAGGCGGTCCCCGACGAGCTGCTGGCCGGCGTCGAGCGGTTGCTGACCCTCCTGCCCGGAGGGCTCGTCGCCCTGGTGGGCCCCGACGAGCTGGCCGGGGTCACCCGGCGGGCCGAGTGGCTGCTGCGCAAGGCCGTCTTCCCCGTCCCCGACCCGCTGGCCCACTGCTATCCCTGGCCCTTGGTGTGAGTGGGGCGGGTCTCGATGCCGCCCTGTCGACGGGCGACCTCGACGAGCTCCTGCGCTTGGTCGACCGGTTGTGCGACGCCCGGGACTGGGACGGCCTGGTCAGGCTGAGACAGCGCTGCCGGTCGGCCTTCGAGGCGAGCGGGCGCCAGCTCTGGCCCATCGTCAGCCAGGTCGAGTACCGCCTGGCCCTGGAGGCCCCGGCGCCGTGGGCGGCGGCCGTGCTGGTGGAGGGCGCCGGTCGCTTCGCCTTCGGGCCCCTTGCGGAGGTGGCGGCCTCGACCCACACCTGGGCCGAGCTCGCTCCCCACGTCGTCCCCGGACCAGCGGCTGGCCTGGCCGCTCACGAGCGGGTGGTCCGGGGGGAGCAGGTCGATCCCGCCCCCGGCGCCAGGCCCTTCGGCATGGAGGTGTTGGAGATGCCGGGTGAGCTGTCGCCGTGGGAGCCGGCTTACGCGCTGGCCACCTACCGGCGCGACGAGGCCGAGTTCCCGGCGCCGCCGCAGCCTGCGCTGGCGCCGCTGCCCGTCTGCGGGTCGAATCGGGTGGGCCCCGTCGTGGTCGACGACGTGGAGGTGTGCGGGGCCCTGCGGGCGCTGGTGGAGCGCTGGGTGGTGGAGTCCAACGGCGTGGTCGTGACCATGGCTGTGCAGGGGAGTGCGGAGGCGGCCATCGCCGCGGTGGCCGGGCGCAGCCCGGCTGGGTGGGGCCAGGTCGGGCGTGGGGAGGAGGCCAGGAGTGATGAGATCCGGGGTGCCGAGGTCACGCTCGACGTGGCCCTGGCGGCCATGGCCTGGGCCGGGGCCAGCGGAGGTGCGCACGGCCGTCGCCGGGGGGCGGCGGCGGGACGCTTCGGCGCCTGGTGGGCCTTGGCTGCCCTGGCCGGTCTCCTCGACGACTGGCCGCTGGCACCCCAACACCTGGGAGACGCGGCCGCCGAGCTGCGCTGGCTCCTCTGGGAGCCGGCCCGGCCGAAGGGAGGCTGGTCGCTCCACCTGGCC
>JALZNY010000229.1 GCA_030857525.1 Actinomycetota bacterium | reverse complement strand
CTGGAGGTGCGTGACGAGTTGGTGGCCAAGTGGCCCGACCGCATCCTTCCCATCGACGGGGCCGACAACGAGCAGGCGGCCGAGGCCGACCTCATCGTCATCGCCACCCCCTGGGACGCGGCGGCGACCACGGCCAAGTCGGTCGAAGGCCAGGTGGAGAACAAGGTGGTCATCTCCATGGCCAACGCCCTGGCCCGGGTGGGCCACGAGTTCCAGCCCCTGGTCCCCCCCCGGGGCTCGGTGGCGGGCAACGTCCAGGCCGCCGTCCCCCGGGCCAAGGTGGCCGCCGCCTTCCACCATCTCCCCGCTCGGGAGTTGGCCGCTCTCGACCATTCCATCGACTCCGACGTGCTCATCTGCTCCGACCACCCCTCGGCCACCGAGGCCACCGCCGAGGTCGTGCGCCACATCCCCGGCCTGCGCCCCCTCGACGCCGGTGAGCTGTCCAACGCGGCGCCCATAGAGGCCTTCGCCGCCGTGTTGCTCCAGCTCAACTCCCGCTACCGCACCCGCGTGGCCATCAAGCTCACCGGCATCGACGACCCCACGTAGACCTACGGCTGTGCGCCTCTACGACACCGCTCGCCAGGACGTCGTGGCCTTCGAGCCCGGCCCGCTGGTCAGCATGTACACCTGCGGGATCACGCCGTATGACTCGACCCACCTCGGCCACGCCGCCACCTACCTGGCCTACGACGTCCTGGCCCGGCGGCTGCGCGACGACGGCCACGAGACCCGGGTGGTGCGCAACATCACCGACGTCGACGATCCCCTGCTAAAAAAGGCCCGCGAGCTCGGCGTGCACTACCTGGATCTGGCTGCGGCCGAGACGGCGCGCTTCCAGGGCGACATGCGCGACCTGGGCACTCTGCCCGCCTTCAGCGAGCCCAGGGCGACGTCGGCCATCGCCGACATCCGGGGCTTCATCGGCATGGTCCTCGACGCCGATCACGCCTACCAGGCCGGCGGAGCCGTCTACTTCGACGTCTCGACGTTCCCCCGCTTCGGCCAGGTCGCCCATCTCGACGAGGCCACCATGCTGGCCCTGGCCACCGAGCGGGGGGGCAACCCCGACGACCCCCACAAGCGAGCGTCCCTCGACTTCGTGCTGTGGCAGCCCTCGGCCCACGGCGAGCCGGCGTGGGAGTCGCTGTGGGGGCCGGGACGGCCGGGCTGGCACATCGAGTGCTCCACCCTGGCTCTGCGCGAGCTGGGCACCACCATCGACCTGCACGGGGGCGGCAGCGACCTCATCTTCCCCCACCACGAGTGCGAGGCGGCCCAGTCCGAGGCGGTCACCAACGAGCCCTTCGTGCGCCACTGGATGCACACCGGCATGGTCGGCCTAAGCGGCACCAAGATGTCGAAGTCGCTTGGCAACCTGGTGTTCGTGAGCGACCTGCTCAAGGACTGGGAGGCCATGGCCATTCGCCTGGCCGTCGTCGACCACCACTACCGAGCCGACTGGGACTGGACCGACGAGCTGCTGCCCGCTGCCGCCGCCCGCCTCGACCGCTGGCGGGCGGCCGGCCCCGGCGACGGCGGCCTCGACGACGTGCGGGCCGCCCTCGACGACGACCTCGACACGCCGGCCGCCCTGGCCGCCATAGATGCGGCCGCTTCCTCGGGCTACGGCGTCAGCATCGCCGCCGCCCTGCTGGGCATCGACCTGGGCGAGTAGCTGCACGAGAAACCGGATCGAGGCGGGCGGGGGCCGGCCGGTACCATCCCCCGGTGGCCGACTCCATCTCCGTGAAGCTGCCCGACGGTTCGGTGCGCACCCTGCCCGAGGGCGCCACCGTGACCGACCTGGCCGCCTCCATCGGCCCCCGCCTGGCCAAGGCGGCCGTGGCCGGCACGATCGACGGGGCCGAGGTCGACCTGGCCACCCCGCTGGCCGAGGGGTCAACGGTGGCCATCGTCACCCAGGACTCCGAGGCCGGCCGCGCCGTGCTGCGCCACTCCACCGCCCACGTGCTGGCCCAGGCCGTGCTCGACCTCTTCCCCGGTGCCCACTTCGCCATCGGGCCTCCCATCGACAACGGCTTCTACTACGACTTCGAGCTGGCGGGCGGGGACACTTTCAGCGACGACGACCTGGGCCGCATCGAGGCCCGCATGCGCGAGATCGTGGCCGAGGCCCAGCCCTTCGTGCGCGAGGAGCACAGCCGGGACGAGGGCCTGGAGCTGTTCGCCGACCAGCCCTACAAGCGGGAGATCATCGAAGGCGTCGAGCAGTCCGAGGGGGCGGGGGGCAACGAGGTCAGCGCCTACCGCAACACCGAGCGCTTCGTCGACCTGTGCCGGGGACCGCATGTCCCCACCACCAAGCGCCTGGGCCACTTCAAGCTGCAGAAGGTGGCCGGGGCCTACTGGCGGGGCGACGAGCACCGCCCCATGCTCCAGCGCATCTACGGCACGGCCTGGGAGTCCAAAGCCGCCCTCCAGGCCCACCTCGACCAACTGGTGGAGGCGGAGAAGCGCGACCATCGCAAGCTCGGCGCCGAGCTCGACCTGTTCAGCTTCCCCACCGAGATCGGCGGCGGTCTGCCCGTCTTTCACCCCCGCGGTGGCCTGGTGCGCAAGCTCATGGAGGACTACTCCCGGGCTGCCCACCAGGCCGGTGGCTACTCCTTCGTGACGACGCCGCACCTGGCCAAGGCATCGCTGTTCGAGCAGTCCGGGCACCTTCAGTGGTACGCCGAGGGGATGTACCCGCCCATGGAGCTGGAGGGGGCCAACTACTACCCCAAGCCCATGAACTGCCCCATCCACATGCTCATCTACCGCTCCCAGCAACGCTCGTACCGCCAGCTCCCGTTGCGCCTGTTCGAGTTCGGAACCGTGTACCGCTTCGAGCGCTCAGGCGTGCTGCACGGGCTGCTGCGGGCCCGGGGCTTCACCCAGGACGACAGCCACATCTTTTGCACCCCCGAGCAGTTGGGCGACGAGCTGGCCAGCCTTCTGGCCTTCGTGCTGCGGGTGTTGGGCACCTTCGGCTTCGAGCACTTCGAGGCCGAGCTGGCCACCCGGCCCGAGAAGTTCGTGGGCGACCCGGCCGACTGGGAGGAGGCCACGGCGGCGCTGGCGGCCGCGCTGGAGACGGCCGGCATCGACTACGTGGTGGCCGAGGGGGAGGGGGCCTTCTACGCCCCCAAGATCGATGTGCACGTTCGTGACGCCATCGGCCGGCGCTGGCAGATGTCGACGCTGCAGGTCGACTTCCAGCTCGCCCGCCGCTTCGACCTCGAGTACGTCGGGGCCGACAACGCCCGCCACGTGCCCCAGGTCATCCACCGGGCGCTGTTCGGCTCGATCGAGCGCTTCTTCGGGGTGCTCGTCGAGCACTACGCCGGCGCCTTCCCCACCTGGCTGGCCCCCGAACAGGTGCGGGTCCTGCCCGTGGGCGACGACCACGAGGCCTACGCCCGGACGGTGGTCGAGCGCCTGGTGGCCGACGGCTACCGGGCCGAGTTCGACGACGCCTCCGAAACCCTCGGTGGCCGCATCCGCAAGGCCAAGCTGGAGAAGCTCCCCTGGGT
>JALZNY010000228.1 GCA_030857525.1 Actinomycetota bacterium | reverse complement strand
CGGCCGAAGAAGCTCCCGCCCCCGAGGCCGCCCCGGCCCCGCCGCAATCGAGTGAACCTCCGGCCCAAGAGGCGACGCCGGGGCAGCCCGTGGGAACCGCCGGAACTGTCGGGGAGACCGGTGTCGGAGAGACCGGTGCTCGGGAGACTGCGGCTCGGGAAACCGCGGCTCGGGTGGCCGAGACGCCCGCCACCTTCAGCCGGGATGAGCTGGCCCGAGCCAGCAAGCTCAGCCCGAGCGAGCTGTCCCAGCTCGAGCGTCACGGTCTGGTCGTGGGGACATCGGTCGGCAGCCAGCTCTGCTACGACACCGGGGCCCTCGAGGTCGCCCGCCTGGCGGCCGCCTTCTCCCGCCACGGCGTCGAGCCCCGCCACCTGCGCATGTACAAGAACTCAGCCGAGCGGGAGGCGGGCTTCTACGAACAAATCGTGCTTCCCCTGCTCAAGCAACGCAACCCTGCCGCTCGCCAGCAGGCCCTGGACACCCTCACGGCGTTGAGCGAGCTCGGTGACGAGTTGCGCCGGGCCCTCCTGCGCCAGGCCCTGCACGAGATGAGCCGGGAGCGCAAGCCACCGCGCCGGAGTTGAACACCGGCAACGGGTCGTGGTCTGGGTGTTGGGACCCGTGTTGGGCCAGGACCCAGGCGGTAGGGTGCCTGCGTGGTGCAGATGGAGCTCCTAGGGGTGCGCCTGGAGCTACCGGCCAACGCCCCGGTGGTCCTGCTCCGAGAGCAAGGTGGGGGGCGACGGGTGTTGCCCATCTACATCGGCCAGGAGGAGGCCAAGGCCATCGCCCTGGCGCTCGACGGGGTCACCACGCCCCGACCGATGACGCACGACCTCATGCGCGATCTGCTCGGAGCCACGGGCGCATCGGTCCAGCGCATCGTGCTCACCGAGCTGCGGGAGAGCACCTTCTTCGCCGAGGTGGAGCTGCACCTGGCCGGCCAGGTGCACCGGGTGTCGAGCCGGCCCTCCGATGCCATCGCCCTGGCCGTGCGGGTGGAGGCGGCCATCTTCGCCACCGACGAGGTGCTCGACGAAGGGGCGACCACGGCCGACGGTGGCCAACCCGAGGAGCAGGATCAGATCGTCGACGAGTTCCGCCAGTTCATCGAGCACGTAAACCCCGAGGACTTCAGCGGCTGAACACTGCGGTCCTTGACCACGCCGGGGCCCCGGGTAGGATGACAGGCACGTAATTCCGCCGGTGGCGCGTTGGCCGCGCCAGGACGAGAGGTGCTGGGATGAGCGAGCAGGGCTATCGAGGTCCCCAGGTCTGTTCCATCGTGGGGATCACCTACCGCCAACTCGACTACTGGGCTCGCACCGACCTCCTGCGTCCCTCCATCGCCGACGCCAAGGGCAGCGGGTCCCAACGCCGCTACTCCTACCGGGATCTGCTCGAGCTACGGGTCATCAAGAACCTGCTCGACGCCGGGGTGTCGCTGCGCTCGGCCCGCAAGGCCATCGAGTACCTGCGCAGCCACGTCGGGGCCGACATCGTCAGCGCCAACCTCGTGCTCGACGGGGCCACATCGGTCCTGGTCAGGACCGGGGAGGAGATCGTCGACCTGCTCCGCCAGGGCCAGGGCGTGCTCAACATCGTGCCTCTGGCCGGCGTCAAGGGCGAGGTCGACGCCGGCATCCTCGAGCTGCGACCGCCGATCACGACGGCTCCCGCCGATCTTCCCGCCGACCGCCAAGAGGGTCCGGCCTCAGCCGCCCAGTAGGGGCCGAGACGGCGGTGAGGGGTAGCCTCGCTCGGTGACGAAGCCGACCCCGTCACCCCTCGACGCCTGTCACCGGGCCCTGGGGGCGAAGATGGTCCCCTTCGCCGGGTGGACCATGCCGCTGGCCTACCCCAGCGGCACCCTGGCCGAGCACCGCTCATGCCGTAGCGCCGCGGTGGTGTTCGACGTGAGCCACCTGGGGACCGTGCGGGTGACGGGACCGGGGGCTTTCGATGCGCTCCAGTCGTGCCTGACCAACGACCTCACCCGGGTGGCGCCCGGTCGGGCCCAGTACTCGCTCCTGCTCGACCCGGGTGATGCGTCGGTGCTCGACGACGTGATCCTGTGGTGGGTGGCTCCCGAGCACTTCGACGTGATGCCCAACGCCTCGAACACCCAGCGGGTGCGCAGCGCCCTCGGAGGCGACGACGTGACGCCGACCCGAGCCGTGCTGGCCGTCCAGGGCCCCGACGCCCGTCGCACCCTGGCCCGGGTCTGGCCCGAGGCCGCCGCGGTGGCTCGCTTTGCCGTGGCCGAGCTGGCGTGGGAGGGAGCGGCCTGCGTGGTGGCCGGCACCGGCTACACCGGCGAGGACGGCGTGGAGGTCGCCGTACCGGTCGCCGCCGCCGCCGGCCTGTGGGAGGCCCTCCTCGCCGCCGGGGTGGCGCCGGCCGGTCTCGGTGCCCGCGACACGCTGCGCCTGGAGGCCGGCTTCCCTTTGCACGGCCACGAGCTGGGGCCCGGCATCACCCCGCTTCAGGCCGGCCTGGCCTGGGCGGTGGGCTGGGACAAACCGTCCTTCTCCGGTCGGGAACCGCTGCTGGGCGAACGGGCGGCGGGGCCTCGACGCCGCCTGCGGGGAGTGACCGTCGAGGGACGGCGGCCTCCACGAGCCGGCCGGGACGTCCGCCACCAGGGGGCGGTGGTGGGGCGGGTGACGAGCGGGAACTTCTCACCCAGCCTGGGCCGGGGCATCGCCCTGGCCTTCGTCCCGCCCGAGCTGGCCGTGGGTGAGGTGGTGGAGGTGGTCCTGGCCTCGGGGCCCGTTCCCGCCACGGTGGTCGCCCTTCCATTCGTGGCCCGACCGTCCTAGCCCCGTGGCCGGCTACATCCCCCACACCGACGCCGAGGTCGAGGCCATGCTCGCCTTCCTCGGCCTGGCCTCGGTCGACGAGCTGTTCTCGGTGGTGCCCGACGCCCTACGCCTGGTCGCCAGCCCGGGCCACGGGCATGACCAGGGGGAAGAGCGGCGCTTCCTCGACCTGGCCGACGGGTTGGGCGAGCCCGATGTGCTGGCCGAGGTGGAGCGGCTGGCGTCGGCCAACCTCGCGTGCACCGGGCCCGGCATTGCTGCCGAGCGGGGGTTGGTCTGCTTCGCCGGGGGCGGTGCCTACGACCACGAGGTGCCCGAGGCGGTGCGGGCGATGGCGTCGCGCTCGGAGTACGTCACCGCGTACACCCCCTACCAGCCCGAGGTAGCCCAAGGCGTGCTCCAGGCCCTCTTCGAGTACCAGACCATGGTCGCCCGCCTGGCCGGGTTGGCCGTGGCCAACGCCTCGCTGTACGACGGCGCCAGCGCGTGCGTGGAGGCCGTCAACCTGACCATGGCGCTCACCGGCCGCTCGGGGATCTGGCTGAGCCGGGGCGTGCACCCCCACTGGCGAGCGACCATGGCCACCTTCGCCGCCGGCAGCGGGGCTCAGCTCGTCGACGTTCCCCTGCACGACGGCCTGACCGCCTGGCCGTCTGCCCCGCCATCTGGCCCACCGCCTGCGGCCCTGGTGCTGGCCTACCCCAACTATCTGGGCTGCCTG
>JALZNY010000227.1 GCA_030857525.1 Actinomycetota bacterium | reverse complement strand
GCGGCAACAGGTGCCCCTCACAAACGCAAGAACGGTGGAGCGGGAGTTCTTGTCTCACCCTCTGAGTGAAATACATGGCATGCGACTGCCGGCCGAGAACTCCATCGCTCACCATGCATCCGCTCACCATGGAGTGGTCCACCGCAAGGAGCTGCTGGCCGAGGGCCTCAGGGGGCGGATGGTCCGTCGGCGAGCGGCCGACGGGAGCCTCCTCCGGGTCGCTCCCGAGGTCTACCGGATCGCAGGGGCCCCGTCCACGTGGCACCAACGCGTGGTAACAGCCTGTCTCACCGAAGGTGATCCTGCGCTGGCCTCGCATCGTACGGCGGCCGCACTGTGGGGTCTCGACGGCTTCCAGCCCGGGATCGTCGAGGTCACCACCCCACGGTGGCTCCGTCGCCGTCGACCTGGGGTGAGGGTGCACGAGAGCACCGATCTGGCTGATGGGGATCGGGTCGAGCGCTCAGCCATCCCGGTCACGAGCATCGAGCGAACCCTGATCGACCTGGGGGCGGTCGTGCACCGACACAAGGTGGAGGCAGGCCTTCGACGACGCCCTGCAGCGGCGGCTCACCACGCCCGAGCAGGTACGGGATCGCTTCGTGCAGTTGGCCCGTCGAGGCCGGCGAGGCGTGGGCGTGCTGCGCCCGCTGCTGGAGCGACGGCTAGGGACCTCAGGTCTGCGTCCCAGTGAGTTCGGGCGGAGGGTCGCCCGTTTGCTGGAAGGCGCCGGAACTGGCGCCCCCGGAGCTCGAGCACGTGGTGCACGATGCCACCGGGGTCTTCGTCGCCCAGGTCGACCTGGCCTATGTGCTGGCGCAGGTGGCCATCGAGTGCGATGGCGACCAGTGGCACAGCGGCCGGCAACGCCGTCAGGCCGACCTCGACCGCCAGAACCGCCTCGTACTGGCCGGGTGGACGATCCTGCGCTTCACCTGGGAGGACCTGGTGCAGCGACCTCACGTCATCATCGAGCGGGTGACGGGGCGGTAGCGTGCCGGGCTATGAGCCGGACCTTGGTCATCTGCAAGCCCGATGCCGTCGAGCGAGGGCTGGCGGGCGAGATCGTGAGCCGGATCGAGCGCAAGGGCTTGCGTTTGGCGGCGGTCGAGTTGCGCACCATCGACGCCGGCACCGCCGAGCGTCACTACGCCGAGCACGAGGGCAAGCCCTTCTTCGCCGATCTGGTGGCCTTCATCACCCGGGGGCCGGCGCTGGTGGCCGTAGTCGAGGGTCCGGGCGACGAGACCTGGCGCACGGTGCGCACGCTCATGGGCTCTACCGATCCGGCCCAGGCCCCGCCCGGGACCATCCGGGGCGACCTGGCCGTCCTGCTCAGCGAGAACCTGATCCACGGCTCGGACTCCACCGAGTCGGCTGAGCGGGAGATCGCCCTGTTCTTCCCCTCCCCGGACTGATCCCCGGACTTATCCCCTGTCTGAATCCCGGCCTGCGACCGTCCGCCTGCCGGCCCGGCTTGTCGACAGGGTGGGAGACACCTAGCCTGACGCCAACCGCCCTCCCGTACCGGAGGCACTGCTGGCATGTCCGACAACATCTTCTCCAACATCATGGGCCGCGACATGGCGGTGGATCTGGGGACGGCCAACACCCTGATCTATGTACGGGGACGGGGCATCGTCCTCAACGAGCCCTCGGTGGTGGCCATCAACGTCAAGGACGGCCGCCCGGTGGCGGTGGGCACCGACGCCAAGCGCATGCTGGGCCGCACCCCCAGCCACATCCAGGCCATCCGGCCCCTGAAGGACGGCGTGATCGCCGACTTCGAGATCTGCGAGAAGATGCTGCGCTACTTCATCCACAAGGTGCACCAGCGCCGTTGGGTGAAGCCCCGCATGGTCATCTGCGTCCCCTCGGGCATCACCGGGGTCGAGCAGCGGGCGGTGCAGGAGGCGGCCGAGTACGCCGGGGCCCGCAAGCCGGCCTACATCATCGAGGAGCCCATGGCCGCGGCCATCGGCGCCGGGTTGCCCGTCCAGGAGCCCACCGGCAACATGATCGTCGACATCGGTGGCGGGACCACCGAGGTGGCCGTCATCTCCCTCGGGGGGATCGTGGCCAGCCAGTCGGTGCGGGTTGGGGGCGACGAGCTCGACGACGCCATCCTGCAGTTCATCAAGAAGGAGTACAGCGTCGCTCTGGGCGAGCGCACCGCCGAGGAGGTCAAGATCACGCTGGGTTCGGCGTGGCCACTCGAGGAGGAGCTCACAGCCGAGATCCGCGGTCGCGACCTGGTCACCGGGCTGCCCAAGACCATCCTCACCTCCACCAGCGAGATCCGTGAGGCGCTCGAGGAGCCGGTGGCGTCGGTGGTCGACGCCGTCAAGGTCACCCTCGACAAGACACCCCCCGAGCTGGCCGCCGACATCATGGAGCAAGGCATCGTCCTCACCGGTGGCGGCGCCCTGTTGCTCGGCCTCACCGAGCGGCTCCAGGCCGAGACGGGCATGCCCATCTCCGTGGCCCACAACCCCCTACAGTCCGTGGCCATCGGCTCGGGCCAGTCCCTGGAGGAGTTCGAGGCGCTCAAGGGCGTGCTCTTCTCGTCGAGCCAGCACTAGCCGAGGAGGTAGTCCTCGTGGCTCTCTCCCGGCGCGGTGGTCGTTCCCGCCTGACCCTGGTCTTCTTGATCCTCACGTCGGTCACCGTCATCACCCTCGACTTCCGCGACGACGGCGCCGGCCTCGTCGCCTCGCTGCGCGATAGCGCCGCCGACGCCCTGTCCCCGGTGCGCTCGGCCGCCGCCGCGGTGCTGTCCCCGGTGGGCGACACCCTCGCCGGCGTCACCGGCTACGGCGACCTGGAGGACGAGAACGCCGCCCTACGGGCCCGCATCGCCGAGCTGGAGGGCTCTGAGCTGCGTGACGAAGGGGCCGAGGAGGAGCTGGACGAGGCCCGGCGCCTGCTCGAGCTGCGCTTCGCCGGCGACGTCCCCCGGGTCAACGCCCGGGTCATCGCCACCCCCGTCTCCAACTTCGAGCAGACCATCGAGCTCGACCGGGGGGCCGCCGACGGGATCGACGTCGACATGCCGGTGCTGACCGGCGCCGGACTGGTGGGCCAGGTCGTGGGTGTCTCGGACAGCCGCTCGACCGTACGTCTGATCACCGATCCGGCCTCGGCTGTCGGCGTACGCCTGACCCGCTCGGGTGAGGTGGCGGTGACGTCGGGCGAGGGACCCGGGGTGCCGCTGTCACTCGACTTCGTCGACGCCGAGGCCGACGTCGACATCCTGGAGCTCGTGGTGACCGACATGCTCGACTCGTCCATGTTTCCCCCCGACATCCCCGTGGGCCGGGTGGCCCTGGCCGAAGCCGCTCCCGGCCAGCTGCAGCGCCGGGTCGAGATCCGCCCCGTGGCCGACCTGGCCCAGCTACGGCTGGTGTCGGTGCTGCAGTGGCGCCCGCGATGACCCGCCCCACACCATGACCCGCCCCACGCCATGACCACCGCCACCCGCCTCCCCCCGTTGCTGCTCGGCGCCGTGGTCCTGCACACCGCGGTGTTCCCCCAGCTCCGGCTCTTCGGGGTGGCCGCCGACGTCCTGTT
>JALZNY010000023.1 GCA_030857525.1 Actinomycetota bacterium | reverse complement strand
ACCATTCACTGCGACGGCATTTCAACCAGGCAGCACAACGAACCCGCCGGAGATCAGGACGTTTGGCACTACCACGTCCATGTGTTCCCCGGGTACCTCGGCGATGACCTCTACCGGCACGACGGAAGCTGGGTCAGGCGGTCGCGGTCTGGCGGCGGGGCCGTCGGGCGGCGGCGGCCAGGGCCAGCCCGCCCACCACCAAGGCGCCGGCAGCGACGAGGGCGGCCCACCACACCTCGGAACCTCCTTCGTCGCCACCCAACGGGCCGGGAGCGGCGAAGCGGACCCGGGAGAGGTACGCGTCCTCGGCCTCCTGGGCTTGCGGCCCCGTCGCACGGCTGTCGGACCAGGCCAGGTAGGCGGCATCGGCGGTCGAGGCGATGCCCATGGGCCCGCGTACGTCGTTGTTGTTGAAGGTGACGCCCAGCCTCCCGTCGACCGAGGGGTTGGTCACCCTGGTGTTGGTCGACCAGCTCCTGCCGCCGTCGTCTGAAGTCGTGTAGTACACGTCCCAGAAGCGTTCGTCGGCCGAGGTTCCCATGCCACCGGACTCGCCGGGGCTGAAGAAGGGGTCGTTGCGGAAGTCGTACCAGGCCACGTCGACCCGTCCTCCGGGGGCCACGCTGACCCCGGGCTGGTACTGGTTGAAGCCCTCACTGGGGTCGTCGTCGGTGATGTTGGACGGCTGGCTCCAGGTCGCACCGCCGTCGTCCGACGCCATGAAGTAGACCTCCGAGGGTTTGGCCGTCTGGCTCTCGAGCACGTCGGCCCTCCTTGACCCCATGGCGTCCCTCCGACCCGTCCGGCGTGCTGTCGTTGATGACGGGAACATAGTTGCGAGTTGAACCAACCTGTAGCCAACGGGTGACGACCCGGCGACGCTTGGGGAAGGCTGTGGGGGTGAGCGCGGCAACCGATCTCGTCCGGACCTACCACGAACAGACCAAGCACGGAGGGGGCTCAGGGCGGGACCGTTCTCGACTGCGACCCTTCCGCCCGCTCGACCCGGCTACCCGACCGGCGCCGTTCAAGCGCTACCCGCAAGGGTCGCTGGTTCCGCTGCCTACCGACGTCGGGGCCAGCACGGTGCCCGCGGCCGCCGTCCTGTCGGGACTGGCCTCCGTCGCCGAGCCCGAGCTCGACGACCGACTGCTCGCCCGCCTGCTGCACCACAGCGTGGGGGTGACCCGGGCCTCGTCGTCGGCCGAGGGCCAGACCTGGTTCCGAGCCTCGATGTCGGCCGGGAACCTGCATCCCGTGGAGGTCTACGTCGTCTGCGACGACCTGGGGGACCTCCCCGCCGGGGTGCACCACGTCGCCCCCCTCGAGCTCGGGTTGACCCAGCTGCGAGAGGGTGACTGGCGGGCGGCACTGGCCGAGGCCACGGCCATGCCCGAGCTGGCTGAGGCCCCCGCCGCCCTTGTCCTCACCGGGATCCCGTGGCGCACGGCTTGGAAGTACGGGGAGCGGGGTCTGCGCCACCTGTACTGGGACGCCGGCGCCGTGCTGGCCAACCTTCTGGCGGTGGCTGAGGCCGCCGGCCTGCCCGCCCGGGTCCTCACCGGCTTCGTCGACGCCGACGTGGCCCACCTGGTGGGGGTTGTTCCTCCCGTCGAGGTCCCCCTCGCCGTGGTCGCCCTCGGGTCCTCCCGCCGCCGTGCCCCTGGTGGGGGTGCGGGGACCAGCCGGCCGGTCGACCTGCGTCCTGAGCCACTGCCGGCGGGAGCCGTTGAGCTCCCCCTCCTGGTCGAGACCCAGGCGGCCGGCGACCTGGCCACGCCCGCCGAGGTGGCCCGCTGGCGAGAGGTGGCTGCAGAGCAACCCACCCACGAGACGAGCCGGATGCTTGCCCTTCCGAGCACCTCGTCCGAGGAAGCGATCGAGGACGTGATCCTGCGACGGGGCTCGACCCGCCTCATGCACCGGGAACCGGTGCCGAACGAGGTGCTGAGCTGGGCCCTGGCCGTCGCCTCCCGCCCGCCACCGTTGGACGGTCGTCCACCCGGGAGGACGGTCCTCCAACACGGGGTCTCGGTCCATGCCGTCGACGGGATGGCTTCCGGCACCTACCGCGGGCACGGTGGCCACCTGGAGCTGGTGCGTCCGGGCGACGAGGGGGACCAGCGCGACGAGGCCTCGCACCTGTGTCTCGACCAACCCCTCGGCGGCGACGCGGCCTACACCGTGTTCCACCTGGCCGAGCTGTCGCCCCTGCTCGAGGTGGCGGGGGCACGGGGCTACCGAGTGGCCCAGCTGGAGGCCGGGGTGGCGGCCGGACGCCTGGCCCTGACCTCTTTCGCCCTGGGCGCAGGAGCCACCGGGCTTACCTTCTACGACGACGAGGTCTCGGCGTTCTTCGAGACCACCGCCGCCGCGCTGCTGGTGACCGCCGTGGGCCCACCCGCCTACCGCTCCAAGGCGGGTGGGCCTCCCGGGCACATCACCGAGCTACGGTCCTTCGACCGGCTCATGCTGCGGCTGTCGAGCCAGCTGCACAAGTAGGGTCCGGGGCCAAGAGAACTCCAGTGGCTGGTCAGACCGCCACGTTTCCGGGCGGGGTGTCGGGGGCCTTGGGGTGGGGGTCGGTGGGGGCTGCCTTCTTGGCCTCCTCCAAGGCGTCGCCGATCTGGCCCAGGCGCTTGCGCCCCAGGGCCTTGCGGACCTCGGGGAAGAGGTCACCCTCTTCCTCCTTGACGTGGTGGCGCACGCTCTCCATGAGCACGGTCACCTTGGGCTCGAAGCGCTCGTGGCCAGGGTCCATCTCCTTGAGCTCGGCCAGGGTCCACTTGACGATGTGGTGCTCCTCGAGGCCCTCCAGCACGGTGTCGTCGGTGTCGGGGACGTCCTCGCGCACCGCCGGGTAGAAGACCTGCTCCTCGATGGCGGTGTGGATCGACAGCTCCTGGATCATCTTGTCGACGAGTCGCCGCCGGGTCTTCGGAGCGCTGGCTTTGGTCTTCTCGAACTCCTTGAACAGCTTCTCGACGGTCTTGTGGTCGTTCTTGAGCAGGGTGATGGCGTCCATGTGTCCTGCTGTTCCCCCTTACGCACGATTCGACCCTCCTCCAGGGTTGGGCGGGCCGGGCCACCGACTGGGGTAGACAGGTTGAGTGACGCAGCCGACCCATCCCGCGCTCGATCGGGCCGCTCAGCTCACCTGGAGGTCGCTCGTCGTGGCCGGCGGCGTCGTGGTGGTCGTGTTCGCCTTGGCCCACCTGCGCATCCTCGTCCTGCCGGCCATCATCGCCCTCCTGCTGTCGTCCGTGCTGGTCCCGCCGGTGCAACGGCTGCAGCGCTCTGGGGTGCCGCGCCTGGTCGCCACCTGGTTGGTGCTCCTGGGATCGCTGGGCGCCCTGGGCGGCCTCGTCAACCTGGTGGCCCCCTCGGTGGCCGACGAGTTCGCTGACCTCGGTCCCACCGTGACCGAGGGCATCGGCCAGGTCGAGGCCTGGTTGGTCGACGGCCCCCTGGGATTGTCCCAAGGACAGATCGCTCGCTACAGCGACCAGATCGGCGAGCAGGTTCGCTCGAGCGGGAGCAGCATCGCCTCGGGGGTGCTGGCCGGCGCCATCCTCGCCGGTGAGGTGGTGGCCGGTCTGTTGCTGACCCTGGTCCTGGTGTTCTTCTTCGTCAAGGACGGCGACAAGATCTGCGGCTTCGCCCTCGCCCAGGTGCGCCCGGAGAACCAGGACCTGGTGAAGGCCCTGGGCCGGCGGGTGTGGGGCGCCGTGGGCGGCTACGTGCGGGGGACCGCACTGGTGGCGCTGGTCGACGCCACCATCATCGGGGTGGGCCTGCTCCTCATCGGTGTGCCCCTCGTCCTGCCCCTGGCCCTGCTGGTCTTCTTCGGCGCCTTTTTTCCCCTGATCGGCGCCGTCCTCGCTGGCACTGTCGCCGTGCTCGTGGCCCTGGTCAGCGGGGGCCCCGGCGATGCCCTCTTGGCCCTCGGCGTGGTCGTGGTCGTCCAGCAGGTCGAGGGCGACGTGCTGGCCCCCCTGGTGCTGGGCCGGGCTGTGCGCCTCCACCCGATCGTCATCCTGGCCGTCCTCACCGGGGGGGCGGTGATCGGCGGGTTGATCGGTGCGTTCCTGGCCGTGCCCACCGCCGCCGTGGGCGTCGCCGTGGGCGCTGAGCTAAAGGCTCGGGGGATCATCGGCCCGAACTCTCCGAAGACCTCGGCTCCCCCGGAGGTCACCGTCCACGGGGCCGGCGGCCCCTCACGGCAGCCGGACCTGTGCCAGGTGAACAACGAAGATGCCCGTGCACAGCCGCCCTCCCCGGCTAGGTGGTGGCGCACGCTCATCGGGCGATGAGCGCGGTGATGTCGGCCGGGCTGCGGGCGGGTCCGGCGCTGTGGATCCGCCCGAAGGCATCCACCACGACCAGGTAGGGAGTGGACCTGACCCCGAAGGCGGCGAAGTCGACGGCCGAGCGGTCATCCAGGTCGATCACCCGCACCCCGTGGTCGGCACGGGGATGGCGCGACAAGGCCTGCCGGAGCTCGGTGCAGCCCTCGCACGTGGGGGCCACGAAGGCGACCAGGGTGAGGGGGTGGTCCTCGTAGCGCAGGTCGACCAAGGCCGGGGCCACCGAGCGCAGCGTCGGACCCGACCGGGGCGCGACGACGGGGGAACGGCGAGCGGCGCTCGACACCAGGGCGCGGGCGACCACCGCAGACACCGCCACCACGACGATGTCGCCAACGCCAGGGACGATGGGGCCGGGGGCGAAGGCGGCCAGGACGGCGGCGGCGGCCAGGACGGCGTTGCGGACCACCTCGGCCTCCCCCGCCGGTTCTGGCCGGGTAGAGGCGAAGCATCCGCAGCCGAGGACGTCGCCCCGGCGGATGGAGCGGACCAGGAACGTGGTGAAGCCGGCCAGCACGGCCAGGGCCACGATCCCGCCCCACGAGGGAACCACCACCAGGCCGGCAGCCAGGGCCAGCTCGGCCAGCGGGATCCCGATCGCCAGCGCTGCCGGCGACGCCAGCCCCAGGGCGGCGAAGGCCCGCGTGGTCGAGCGTCGCCGTCGTAGCTTGGCCACGGCGGCCACGGTGAAGACGACGGCCAGGGCCAGCGCTGCGTTGTAGGCGATGCCGGAGCCGCTCACGGCCGGCGGCGGCGCCAGGCCTCCTCGGCCTGGGAGACCACCTCGAACACGGGCAGGCCGAGCCGGCGGGCGGCGGCGGCGGCGTCGTCGTGCTCGACCTTGAGCCGCGGGACCGGGCCGGCCCTCACCTTGATGCGCAGCGTCGTCCCCGCCACCTCGACCTCGTCATCGGACCTCGGTGCCGGCCAGCGCGCCATGGTGGTCGCTCGCACGCCGAAGGTCCCCGTCTCCGCCGCCAGGACTGCGGCCAGCCGTCGGGCGTCGCCAGGTGCCGCCAGAGCGCTGACCGTGTACGCCGGCCGTCCCTTCTTCATGATGATGGGGGCGATCCAGGCATCGTGGGCGCCGGCCTCGAGGAGGAGGGTCACGGCATGGGCCAGGGTCTCGCCGCTGACGTCGTCGACGTTGGTCTCGAGCACCACCACAGGTTCGCCCGCGGGCTCTACTGCGGTCGCAGCGGCGGTGGCCGTCCCGAGCACGACCTGGGTGAGGTTGGGCAGGTCGTCAAGCTCGGCGTTGCCGGCGCCGAAGCCGCTGGCGAGCACTGTCATGGCCGGCATGGGCCCCCACCGCTCGCACAATGCCGCCAGCAGGCCGGCACCGGTCGGGGTGGTGAGCTCCACGGCGATGTCGAGCCCGGTGGTGGGGGCACCGATCAGGAGGTCGACCACCGCCGGCGTCGGGTTGGGTAGCAGGCCGTGACTGGTGCGGACCATGCCGATCCCCGTGGCCACGGGGCTGGCGGCCACCTCGTCGACGCCCAGCACCTCGAGGGCGGCGGCCACCCCGACGATGTCGACGATGGCATCCACGCCGCCCAGCTCGTGGAAGTGCACCTGCTCGACGGGGCGACGGTGCAGGCGGGACTCCACCCGGGCGATGGCCGCGAAGGTCACTGATGCTCGCTGGCGCACCCGCTCGGGCAGCGTGGCCTCGTCGAGCAGGGCCTCGATGTGGGCGTAGGTGCGGGTCACGGTGGAGGGCTCGACGCCGACGACGACCTGGGTGGCCGCGATTCCGCCCCGCATGGTGGCCCCGGCGTCGAGCGACCAGCCCGTCAACGGGAGGCGGGCGAGGATGGCCCGTACCTCCTCGAGGTCGGCCCCGGCGTCGATCAGGGCGCCCAGCGCCATGTCGCCGGCGATGCCCGCGAAGCAGTGGAACCAGGCCAGCGTCCGGGTGTCAGCCACGGTCGCCGTGGCCCACGTCGAGGATGCGGGCCACGGCGCAGGCGGCGCCGAAGCCGTTGTCGATGCCTACCACGGTGACGCCGGCGGCACAGCTGGCCAGCATCGACAGCAGGGCGGTGATGCCCTCGAAGCCGGCCCCGTAGCCCACGCTGGTGGGCACGGCGACGACGGGTGCCGCGCTGATGCCCCCCACCACACTGGCCAGGGCGCCGTCCATCCCGGCGACGACCACCACCGCCTGGGCCTCGGTCACCACCTCGATGTCGGCCAAGAGACGGTGGATGCCGGCCACCCCGACGTCGTTGAGGCGGACGGGTGACAGCCCGTAGGCGCCGAGGGTGGTCACGCACTCCTCGGCCACGGGCAGATCGGCGGTGCCGGCGGTGATGACGGCTACGACCTCGGCTCGTGGTGGTGACGGGCGCCAGACGACCGTGGCGCCCCGGACCTCGCCCGCAGGGGCGGCCAGGAGCGTGGCGCCGATCTGTCCGACTCGGGCCCGGGTCATGATCACGGGCCCTCCCGCCGAGGCCAACAGCTCGGCGACGATGGCGGCGCACTGCTCGGGAGTCTTGCCTGGGGCGTAGACGGCCTCGGCCACGCCTTGGCGCAGGGCCCGGTGGCTGTCGAGGCGGGCGAAGCCCAGGTCGGCGAAGGGCAGGCGCCGGAGTCGGGCGACGGCATCGTCGGTCGAGACCTCGCCCGAGCCCACGTCCTCGAGCAGTCGGTGCAGCGAGGCCTCGTCCATCGCTTCATCCTGCCCGAAGGATGGCCACACGCCCTACCCTCGGCGTGTGAGCGACGCCCCTCGGGTCGGGTTCCTCGGCCCGCCCGGCACCTTCACCGAACAAGCCCTGCTGGGCCAGCCCGACCTTGCCCTCGCCGAGCTTGTGGCCATGCCGTCGATCTCCGATGTGCTGCTCGCCACCGCGAGGGGCGACGTCGACCTCGGCTTCGTCCCCATCGAGAACTCGATCGAAGGGACGGTGAACCTCACCCTCGACATGCTGGCCTTCGAGACCGACCTGCTCATCCAGCGAGAGGCGGTGGTGAGGGTCCAGCTCAACCTGCTGGTCCCTCCGGGGACGAGCCTGGCCGAGGTGACGACCGTGGTGTCCATGCCCCATGCCACCGCCCAGGTCCGGAGCTTCCTCGCCCGTAAGCTCCCCGGGGCGGCGACCCGGGCCGCCAACTCGACGGCCGAAGCGGCCCGGCTGGTGGGCCAGCGCGTGGAGCCGGGGCTCGCTGCAGTGGGCACCGCCCTGGCGGCCGAGCTCTACGGCCTCGATGTGGCTGCGGTCGACATAGCGGATCACCCCGAGAACCAGACCCGCTTCGTGGCGGTGGCCAGCGAGGGCATCCCGGCACCGAGCGGCCACGACAAGTCGACCATCGTCTGCTTCCAACACG
Organism: Actinomycetota bacterium; assembly: GCA_030857525.1. GTDB lineage: Bacteria > Actinomycetota > Acidimicrobiia > Acidimicrobiales > CADCSY01 > JADDRA01. The sequence goes on along the minus strand of JALZNY010000023.1, from coordinate 2,450 downwards.
CTGATCGTCCCGGCAGCCTGCTGGCCATCCTCCAGGAGTTCGCGGCCCGAGCGGTCAACCTCACCAAGCTGGAATCGCGACCGACCAAGCGTGGCCTGGGCGACTACTGCTTCATCATCGACTTCGAGGGCCACCTGGCTGACGAGCTGGTGGCCGACTGCCTGCGTGACCTCAAGGCCAAGCTGGCCGACGTCAAGTTCCTCGGCTCCTACCCGGCTGCCGGGCGCCACGGCGAGGCCCGCCGGCGAGACGCGGAGGCGGCCTGGCGTGCGGCCGACGAATGGCTGGGCCGGCTTCGTGGCGGGGTCGTGCACGAAGTCCGAACTCCTGGCCCCGGGTGAGCCACCCCGGACCCGGACGATGCCGTACCGGCAGCGCCCGGGCCCGACGTCAGCTCAGCCGCAGGAGGGCCAGGGCGAGGAGCCCCGCTGCTGTTGGAGGACCCGCGCTCGTTGGTCCTGCTCGGCTGGGGAGGCTGCCGCAGGGTCACCGCTGCCGCCTACCGAGGCCCAGGTCTGACGGTCGAACTGGTAGGCGCCTCGGTACCTCCCGTTGGACGAGACGGCGCCGTAGTCGCCGCCCGATTCGCACGCCCGGATCTCACCCAGGCCGCCACCGGCGCCAGTGCGGGGGGCCGCCGCTTGCGCCTGGACCTGGGCCTGGCCCGGGCTGTGGCTGTGGCCCTGGCCGGACTCGCGCTCGCTGGTGGCAGTGTTCGACGCCGGCGTGCTGGGTGCCGCGCTTGATCGGGCCGGAGGCTGCTCGGGGCAGGCACCTGACGCATCCTCAGGCAGGACGAGCTGCCAGCCCGGCTGGATGATGTCGGGATCGGTGACCATCTGGGCGTTGAGCTCGATGATCTCGGTCATTCGGTTGGGATCGCCGAGCTCGCACTCGGCGATCCAGGTCAGGGACTCGCTTGGCGCCACCGTGTGGGTCGGCGCTGCGGGCGAGGGGGCGACGGCCATGGCCGTGGCCAATAGGAATGCACTCATGGAGGTCTCTCCTCTAGGGGGGTCAGATGTCGGCCGGGACGCGCGCGGCGGCAAGGGATAGGTGTGAGGGAAGCCAGGCCCGGCCAGCGGGAGGCGAGGGCCACAATGGGGCCTCTCGCTCCTAGCGGGGACCAGTGTGGCGGTTCCTCCCGCGAATCACACCCATCCGCTCGGTTGTCACCCGGTAGTGTCAGCGCGGGAGGGATGGCAGAGCGGCCGAATGCGGAGGTCTTGAAAACCTCTGGGCGTGAGCCCCGCGGGTTCGAATCCCGCTCCCTCCGCCCGCCCGCCCACTCAGCGCCTTGAGCGCCGCTGCAGGTCGGCGTACCGGACCTCGACGTGCACCCGTTGCTGGTCGAGCTGCGCCGCCCCCTCTGACTGATCCACGCCGATGCTGTCGGAGAAGAGGTCCGGATGGGGGACGGCGGTGCCGGTGAAGCCCAGCCGTTGTCCGGCGATCACCCGTTCGGGAGATTCGCCCACCCCCGTCAGCTGGACCCAGAGGCGGCCGTCGGCACAGCCCAACCAGAACCCTTCGTTGGCAGGGACCGACTGGACAGGCAGGTTGTCACCCTCGACCCGTCCCCCGGCCATCTGGCCGAGCCGGTCAGCGTCGGAGAGGGCGATGGAGTCGCCGTTGACGGAGAGGGTGCCTCCGCAGGCAGCGGGATCCTCGGGGCGAGCCACAAGGAAGACGGCCAGGGCGGCTCCGGCCACTGTGACCCCGACCGTCGTCGCCCGGGTCGGTGCTTGACGAAGTCGGGAGCGCAACCAGCGTCCCAGGCCAGCCAGGGGCAGGAGGGGCCACGCGGCGGGAAGTGGTCGCCGCCGCTCGACGAGGTCCTGGCTCAGCGCCGCACAGCTGTCGCAGGAGAGCAGATGCCCCCCGGCGTCGAGGTCGTGCTGTCGTCGACGGTCGCCGGCGGAAAGGGCCAGGAGAACGGGCCGGCAATCCGGCGTGGGAGGCTGTACCCGGCCAAGCGCGAGTAGGTACTCGACCCGAAGCTTGGCCCGGGCCCGGAACAAGCGGAGGGATATCGCGCCGGGGGTTGCCTGGAGGTCACGTGCCAGCCAGGCGTTGTCCTTCCCCTCGACCTCCCGGGAGACCAGGATGGTGCGCTCGGCGGGCGAGAGTCGGCGCAGCGCTTGGCGAACGGCCCGGCGTTCTTCGTCGGCCTCTGCGGCATCCTCGGGCCGCTGGGGCTGGGAGAGGTCGACCAAGCGTGGCCCCAGAAGCTCACGGCGATCCTTGGTGCGGCCCTCAGAGACGACGAGGTTCTTGGCCGACACGATGGCGTAGGCCATCAGGGCACCGCCCTCCATCGACCGTCGGGCCTCAAGGACGCGAGTGAGCGTCTCCTGGACCAGATCATCGACGAGTTGCGGGTCGGCCACCCGGGCAGCGACGACGCGGCGCACCACAGGCTCCACCACGGCGATGTCGGGGACGGGGAT
>JALZNY010000226.1 GCA_030857525.1 Actinomycetota bacterium | reverse complement strand
GACGGCCCGCCTCCAGCACCCGCACGATGTCGCCGTACTTGTCGCCAAAGAAGGCGATAGCGCCGGCTTCGGCGGCCTGAGCCTTGGTGGTCTCGTAGTGGCGCACGCGGTCGTTGGCCAGGACCTCGGCGTTGGCCAGGTCCTCGACGGTCGCCAGCTCCTGAGGGGAGGCCGGCGCATAGTGGCTGAAGTCGAAGCGCAGGTACTCGGGTCCCACCAGCGACCCCTGCTGCTTGACATGGTCACCCAGCACCTCCCGCAGGGCCCAGTGCAGCAGGTGGGTTCCAGTGTGGTTGCGCCGGATGGCCTGGCGGCGGTCGACGTCGATTCCGGCCAGGGCCTCCTGTCCGGGGCGGATCTCCCCTTCGACCAGGCGGGCGGTATGGCGGTGCAGCCCAGGCAGGGCGTAGGTGGTGTCGAGCACCTCGGCCCGTCCCGTCTCGGTGGTGATGGTGCCGGTGTCGCCCACCTGCCCCCCGGACTCGGCGTAGAACGGGGTGCGGTCGAGGAACACCTCGACGTGGCCGTCCTCGCTGCCGATGACGGCAAGCACCCGGGCCTTGGTCTCGTTCTCGGCCCTACCGGTGAATTCCGAGGTGCCGAACTGCTCGACCAGCTCCCGATAGGCCTCGACGGCGGCGCCGGCCGGGGCCCCCTTGCGTGACTCCTTGCCCCGGGTCCGCTGCTCGACCATGGCCGAGTCGAAGCCGGCCCGGTCGACGGTCGCGCCCCGCTCGGCCGCCACCTCTTCGGTGACCTCCAGCGGAAACCCGAAGGTGTCGTGGAGCTTGAAGGCCACCGCCCCCGAGAGGGGCCGCCCACCCGCTGCGGCCAGCTCGTCATCGAGGATGGACGACCCCGCCCGCAGCGTCTGGCGGAACCGTTCCTCTTCACGACCGACGACGCCCACCACGAAGTCCCGGTTCTGGGCCAGCTCGGGGTAGGCCTCGCCCATGACGTCGACCGTGGCGTCGACCAGCTCAGGCGTGACCACCTTGTCGACCCCGAGGAGGAAGGCATGGCGCACGGCCCGACGGATGATGCGTCGCAACACGTAGCCCCGGTCCTCGTTGGAGGGGAACACCCCGTCACTGACCAGGAATGTCATGGTGCGGGCGTGCTCGGCCAGGATGCGCAGCGAGACGTCAGAGCGCTCGCCCGCCCCCAGCACGGTGCCAGTGACCTGCTGAGCCTGCTCCACCAGGGGGGCAAGCACGTCGGTGTCGTAGACCGAATCCACGCCCTGAAGGATCGACAGCATGCGCTCGAGGCCGGCCCCGGTATCGACGCTCGGCTTGGGCAGCGGCTCGCGGCCCCCGTCGGCCCGCTGGTTGAACTGCATGAACACCAGGTTCCAGAACTCGACGTAGCGGTCCTCGCCTCCGTGGGCAGGCCCACCTCCGGAGCCGTGGGCGGCGCCCTTGTCCCAGAAGATCTCCGAGCAGGGACCGCATGGCCCGGTGTCACCCATCTTCCAGAAGTTGTCCTCGTCGAGGCGCTGGATGCGCGCCGCGGGGAAGCCGACGGCGTCGCGCCAGATCTCCTCGGCCTCGTCGTCGCTCACGTGCACGGTGACCCACAGCCGGTCGGGGTCGAGACCGAGGACCTCGGTGGACAGCTCCCAGGCCATGGGGATGGCCAGGTCCTTGAAGTAGTCGCCGAAGCTGAAGTTTCCCAGCATCTCCAGGAAGCTGGTGTGGCGGGGGCTGCGCCCGATCTCCTCGAGATCGTTGTGCTTGCCGCCTACCCGTACGCACTTCTGCACCGAGGTGGCCCGAGGGAACGGGGGCTGCTCGTCACCGAGGAAGTAGGGCTTGAACGGGACCATGCCCGCCACCGTGAACAAGATGGTGGGGTCGTGGGGGATGAGGCTGGCCGACGCGACCCGGCTGTGGCCCCGCTGCTCAAAGAAGGAGGTGAAGGCGCGCCGCAGCGCCTGGGCATCCATCAGGGCGCCAGCCTACCGCCCTCGCTGGCGCTCCCCGTCGGCCCCGTGAGTGGGTAGTCGGGTGCTTCGGGCGGCCTCGGGTGGCGTAGGCGCAGCTCGGCCTCCCGCTGGTGCATGGCCTGGCGGCCTTCCTCCCGGGCACTGCGCAGGTCGTCGCTCAGGCGGCGCACCGTCTGGGTCGCCTCGGCCCCCATCTGGGCGGGCCGGTAGCGCTCGAGCGTGGTGCGCACCTTGCGCCGGCCCCACAGGGCCGCGCCGAAGCCCACTCCCGTGCCCATCGTCATCCACGTCAGCCGCTTGAACACCCGTGTCCCGAAGACGCTCAGTCGCGCTGGCGCAGCGAGCGGGCGGCCTTGGCCGTGCCCGCCCCGAGGGCGACGGCCTTGATGACCGGGTTGGCAAGGGTCACGTAGGCCAGCCGGGAGGCGGCGTCGACGGTGCCCGACACCGAGCGCACCGAAGCCACCACGTCGTCGATGCGCTCGAGCTGGCGGTTGACGTGGTCGACGCTGGCCTGCAGGTCGGTCACCACCGGCACGGTCTCCCGACGAAGCTCGTCGATCCCCTCACGTAGCACCCTGAGCGTGCGGCGCATCATGACCAGGCCCACGCCCAACAGCGCCACGCCGGCCACGCTGGCGATCGACACGATCACCGCGGCCAGATCGACGGCGCTCATCTCGACTCGGCCTCCTGGTGGTTGGTGGTTCGCTCTGCGTCGGTGATCTCGATCATGCGACGGGCCACCTCGTCCTCGTGGCCGCGGGTGGAGGGCTCGTAGTAGACCCGGCCCGCCACCTCGGTCGGGCGGTGCTCCTGGGCCACCCACCCCCGCTCGTGGTCGTGAGGATAGTCGTAGCCCGCGCCGTGGCCGAGCGCCGCCGCCCCCCGGTAGTGGGCGTCACGCAGGTGCGTGGGTACGCCGCCCGCCGGCTGCTCGGCCACGTCGGCCTGGGCCCGTCCCAGGGCCACGGTGACCCGGTTGGATTTGGGGGCGGTGGCCAGGTGGACCACGGCCTGGGCCAGGTTGAGCTGGGCCTCGGGCAGGCCCACGAACTCCACGGCGTTGGCCGCGGCGGTGGCAACCGACAAGCTGGTCGGGTCGGCCATGCCGACGTCCTCTGAGGCCAGGATCACCAGGCGGCGGGCGATGAAGCGGGCGTCCTCGCCGGCGGCCAGCATGCGAGCCAACCAGTAGAGACCGGCGTCGGGGTCGCTGCCCCGGATCGACTTGATGAAGGCCGAGATGATGTCGTAGTGCTCGTCGCGCCCGTAGCGCAGGGCCCGCTGGTCGAGGGCGGCCTCGGCATCGGCCAGGGTCACGTGGGGGCCACGGCCCTGGACGGACTCCGCCAGGGCCAGGGCCACCTCCAGGGCTCCCAGCGCCGCCCGTCCGTCGCCCTCGGCCCGCTCGGCCACATGGGCCAGGGCCTCGTCGTCGGCCCCTGCTCCCTCCTCGTCGAGGGCCCGGCGCAGCAGCATGGTCACCGCCTCGACCGACAGGGGCCGCAGCCGCAGCAGAGTCGAGCGACTCAGCAGGGGCGGGTTGACCTCGAAGTAGGGGTTCTCGGTGGTGGCCCCGATGAGGGTGAGCAGCCCCTCCTCCACCGACGGCAGCAGGGCGTCCTGCTGGGCCCGCTTGAAGCGGTGCACCTCGTC
>JALZNY010000225.1 GCA_030857525.1 Actinomycetota bacterium | reverse complement strand
ACTTAAAGCTGCACGACATCCCCACGACGGTGGGTCGAGCGGCCGAGGTGGTCGGGGTCTACGGGGTGCGTTACCTGACTCTGCACGCCATGGGAGGCGTACCCATGCTGCGGGCGGGGGTGGAGGGGTTTCACCGGGGCGCGGCCCGGGCCGGCCTGCAGCGGCCCACCGCGCTGGCGGTGACCGTGCTCACCAGCGACGCCGATGCACCGCCCCACATCGTGCCCAAGCGGGTCCAGGTTGCCCTCGAGGCCGGGTGCGACGGCCTGGTGTGCGGCGCCCCCGACGTGGTCGACGTCCGCCAGCTCGCACCCCGGTTGACGGTGGTGGTGCCGGGCACCCGTCTGGCGGGCACCGACACCCATGACCAGGCCCGCACCGACACCCCGGCCGCCGCGCTGGTCGCAGGAGCCGACCTGCTGGTGGTCGGCCGGGCCGTCACCGCCTCCCCCGATCGCCGTGCCGCAGCTCAGTCCCTGGTCGACAGCCTGCGCCCCTGACCGAGACCGCCAGCGGGGTGACCCCCGTCTCGTGCGCGAAAAGCCGAGAAATCCATAGTCCCGCGCACGAAATACGCCGCCGATGAGCCGGGCCGCCGGCCCTGCCCGGAGCACGAAGTAGGGTTCGGGGCCATGCCCCTGCCGCCTGAACTCTCCCCCGATCAGCGCCAGGCTGCCCTGGCCAAGGCGGGCGCTGCCCGTCGTCTGCGTGCCGAGCTGAAGGACAAGCTCAAGATGGGCTCGACCTCGCTGCCGGAGCTGTTCAGCATGGCCGAGACCGACGAGACCGTGGCCAAGATGAAGGTCCTCACCGTGCTCGAGTCGCTGCCCGGCCTGGGCAAGGTCAAGGCTCGCCGGCTGATGGAGGAGCTCGGGATCAGCGAGAGCCGTCGCATCAGGGGACTGGGCTCTCAGCAGCGCGAAACCCTTCTCAAGCGCTTCCCGGGCTGAACACCGCCGGTTTGCTCGTCGTCATCTCCGGCCCCGGCGGGGTCGGCAAGGGAACGCTCGTCAGGCGGCTCCTGGCTCGAGAGCCGGGGCTGTGGCTCAGCCGGTCCTGGACCACTAGGCCCCAGCGCCCCCATGAGGCGGACGAGACCTATGTGTTCGTCGACCGGGACCGCTTCCTGGCCGAGATCGAGCGAGGCGGCTTCCTGGAGTGGGCGGAGTTCCTGGGCAACCTCTACGGCACCCCCGTGCCCCGGCCCCCCGCCGGGACCGACACGCTGCTCGAGATCGAGGTCCAAGGCGCCCGCCAGGTCCGCCGCCACGATCCCGACGCCTTGCTGGTGTTCGTGATGCCCCCCTCGGCGGCCGAGCAGGAGCGCCGCCTCCGAGGCCGGGGCGACCCCGACCACCTGGTACGCCAACGCCTGGACAAAGCCGCCGAGGAGGCGTCGGCGGCGGCCGAGCTGGGTGCGATCCCCGTCGTCAACGACGACCTCGATCGTGCCGTCGAGGAAGTGGCCGCTCTCATCGACAAGACCCGTCGGGTAGGACCCCGATGACGACCGGGTAGCCTCGGAGGATGCCTTGGCGTACTGACACCATGATGAACCCGTCGATCGAGGATCTGCTCGGCCGGGTCGACTCCAAGTTCACCCTGGTGACGCTGGCGTCGCGCCGGGCCCGGCAGGTCAACGCCTACTACAACCAACTGGGTGAGGGCCTGGGGGCCATCGTCCCCCCCCAGGTCACCTCCACCGCTCGCAAGCCGCTGTCGATCAGCTTCGAGGAGATTGCCGCCGGCAAGATCACCTACGAGCGCATCGAGGAGGGCACGGGCGACGAGGAGAGCGTGGCCGAGGCCCTCGAGACCGGCAAGGAGTGGGGGCCGGTGGGAACCCTCAGCGACGAGACCGGCCCCGACGAGGTCGCGGGCGGAGAGCTCGACGAGTCCTCCGCACCCGACGAGTCCCCCGCACCCGAGTAGGCGCTCGCCATCGGCGAACAGCCAGCCCTTGCCGGTCGACGCATCGTCCTCGGGGTGGGGGGCGGGATTGCCGCCTACAAAGCCGTCGAGCTGTGCCGGCGCCTCGTCGACGTGGGTGCCTTTGTCAGCCCGGTGCTGACGGCCGCCGCCGAGCGATTCGTCTCGGCCACCACCTTCTCGGCCCTGGCCAGCGAGGCCGCCCGGACCTCGCTGTGGGACAGCCCCGAACCCAGTCCCCACACCGCGCTCGGCCGACAAGCCGACCTGGTGGTGGTGGCGCCGGCCACCGCTCGGGTGCTGGCCGCCTATGCCATGGGCCTGGCCGACGACCTGCTCGTGACCACGCTGCTGGCCACCCGGGCACCGGTGGTGGTGTGCCCGGCCATGCACACCGAGATGTGGGACCAACCTGCGGTCCAGGCCAACGTGACCACGTTGCGGGGGCGGGGGACCCACCTCGTGGGGCCCACGGAAGGACCTCTGGCCGGGGGCGACTCAGGCCGGGGCCGCATGGCCGAGCCCGCCGACATCGTTGCCGCCTGTGTCGAGGTCCTGGCTGGGAGTCCCCAGGCCGGCCACCGTGGCCCCGCTCCGCCCCGTGATCTGGACGGACTGTCCGTGCTGGTGACCGCCGGCGGCACGCGCGAGCCGCTCGACCCCGTGCGCTTCCTCGGCAACCGCTCGTCGGGCAAGCAGGGCCACGCCCTGGCTGCTGAGGCTGCGGGCCGGGGGGCGACGGTCACCCTCGTGACCACCAGCACGCACACGGTGCCGACGGGGGTGGAGGTGCTCCGCGTCGAGACGGCGGCCCAGATGGAAGGGGCCGTGCTCGCCCGCAGCGACGATGCCGACGTGGTGGTCATGGCCGCGGCGGTGGCCGACTTCCGTCCGGTCCAGGCGGTCAGGGCCAAGCTGCATCGCCGCGACGGGGTGCCCGAGCTGGTCCTCGAGCCGACGCCCGACATCCTCGCCGCCCTGGTCGCCCGCCGGCAACCGGGCCAGAGCCTCGTCGGGTTCGCCGCCGAGTGGGGGGATCCTGGTCCTGGGGCCCGGGCCAAGCTGGCGGGCAAGGGCGTCGACCTGGTGGTGGCCAACGACGTGTCCGCCTCGGGGGTCGGCTTCGACCACGACACCAACGCGGTGGTGATCGTCTCCAGTGCCGGGATGGAGTTGAATGTAGGGCTGGCCGACAAGCTGGCCGTCGCTCGAGCCGTGCTCGATGCCGTCGTCGCCCATAGGAGCTCACCATGAACCGCTCGACGTTCACCTCGGAGTCCGTGACCGAGGGCCACCCCGACAAGATGGCCGACCAGGTCTCCGACGCCATCCTCGACGCCATCCTGACCGACGACCCGCAGGGCCGGGTGGCGTGCGAGACGCTGCTCACCACCGGCCTGGCCGTGGTGGCGGGGGAGATCACCACCGACGCCTACGTCGACATCCCCAAGATCGTGCGTCAGACGATCTGTGAGATCGGCTACGACCGGGAGTCGTTCGGCTTCGACGGGCACACCTGCGGCGTCATGGTCTCCATCGACGAGCAGTCGCCCGACATCGCCCAGGGGGTCGACACCGCCTACGAGCAGCGGGGCGGGCGCTCGGGCGAGGACGCCCTCGACGGCCAGGGCGCCGGCGACCAGGGGATGATGTTCGGCTACGCCTGCGACGAGACCGACGA
>JALZNY010000022.1 GCA_030857525.1 Actinomycetota bacterium | reverse complement strand
CCGGCCGGGTCGCGCTACGGGGGTGTTGCTCTTCGACGACGATCCCGCAGCCCGGGTGACCTGGTTGGCCACCACCCGACGGATCTATCTCGACGAGCGGCCCCGTACCGAGACCGCCCGTCGCATCTTCTTCGCCGGTGTCCGGGCCCGGGAGGAGGCTCGTGGTCGACGAGGGACCGAAGAGAAGCTACCTGAGCCTTTCGAGTGACGAGCGGACGAGGGGAACCTCACTGAAGACGCCCAGGTAGCTTCTTTCCGGACCCTAACTGCCATCGAGGGCTGCATCGACGCAGCCCACCACGTCGCCGCGTCGGAGGGCTGGGCGCCGGCCGAGACCAACGCCGGGGCCATGGAGGTCCTCGGCCGACACGGCGTCCTGGACCAGGACCTGACCGAGACGATGGCATCCGCGGTGCGCTTCCGGAACCTCCTCGTGCACCGCTACGCCGAGGTGGACGACCAGTTGACGGTCGGCCATCTCACCGGCGTCGAGGAACTTCGACACTACGTGGCCGCCCTGGTCACCCTGGTCGACGAGCGCTGAGGTCGGCTCTGTCGGGGGTGTGGTCAGCGGCCACTGCCGGGCAGGACCCGGTAGGCGTCGTACACGGACTCGATGCGGCGGATGGTGGTGATGAGCGAGTCCAGGTGGGTGGGGTCGGCCAGCTCGAAGTCGAAGCGCATGCGCGAGATGCGGTCGCTGCCCGTCTGGCTGGCGCAGGCCAGGATGTTGACGTGGTTCTCGGCCAGGGTGGCCGATACATCCCGCAGCAGCTTGGAGCGGTCGAGGGCCTTCACCTCGATGGAGACCACGAAGGTGCTGGCCCCCCAGTGCTGGTCCCAGTCGACCTCGATGATGCGGTCGTGCTGGCCTCGGCCGAGGGAGACCGCGTTGCGGCAGTCGCTGCGGTGCACGGTCACGCCTCGACCCCGGGTCACGAAGCCGATGATCTCGTCGCCCGGAACCGGCGTGCAACACCGTGACAGGCGCACCAGGACATCGTCGAGACCCTCGACGTGGATGCCGGCGTTGGGACGCCGTCGCCGGGGCGTGCGCACCGTGACCGGAAGCTGCTCCTCACCCTCGCCGCTGCGCAGCTCTCGTGCCACCCGCTGCGCCGCGGAGCGGGCCGAGGTGTGGTGCTCGCCGATGGCGACGTGGAGGGCCTCGAGGGTGGCGAAGCCCATGGCCTCGGCCACCTCGCCGAGCAGGGGCGACGACAGGAGCTTCTGGACCGGGAGCCCCTCCCGGCGCAGGGCCTTGGCCAGCTCTTCGCGGCCCGTCTCCATGGCGTCCTCGCGGCGCTCGCGCGAGAACCAATGGCGGATCTTGTTGCGGGCCCGGGGGGAGGCGACGATCTTGAGCCAGTCGCGCGACGGGGCGGGATCGACCTTGGTGGTCAGGATCTCGACCGTCTCACCCGAGTGGAGCTTGGAGTCGAGCGGTTGCAGCCGGCCGTTCACCCGAGCGCCGATGCAGGCGTGGCCAACTTCGGTGTGGATGGCGTAGGCGAAGTCGATGGGCGTGGAACCGTCGGGCAGGGTGACCACCTTGCCGTTGGGGGTGAAGACGAAGACCTCGTCGTGCTCCAGATCGACCCTGAGCGTCTCCATGAACGCCTGGGGATCGTTGGTCTCGGACTGCCAGTCGATCAGGTTGTTCAGCCAGGCCACGTCGCCCGAGCTCAGCTCGTCCTTGTAGGCCCAGTGGGCGGCCACGCCGAACTCGGCCCGGCGGTGCATCTCCCGGGTTCGGATCTGGACCTCCAGGGGCTTGCCCTGGGGGCCGACCACGGTGGTGTGCAGCGACTGGTAAAGGTTGAACTTGGGCATGGCGATGTAGTCCTTGATACGGCCCTGCACCGGCTTCCATGTGGCGTGCATCGACCCGAGGGCGGCGTAGCACTCCTCCACCCGCTCGACCACCACCCGGATGCCGACCAGGTCGAAGATGTCGTCGAACTCCTTGCCCTTGACCACCATCTTCTCGTAGATCGACCACAGGTGCTTGGGCCGACCGGTGACCTCACCGGCGATCTTCAGCTCCCGGAGACGCTCCCGCACGGCGTCGATGACCAGGGCCAGGTAGAGCTCGCGCTCGGGGCTGCGGATCGAGACCATCTGCTCGATCTCGGCGTAGCGCTTGGGGTGCAGCGTGGCGAAGGAGAGGTCCTCGAGCTGCTGCTTGACATGGGCCATGCCCAGGCGATGGGCCAGGGGGGCGTAGATGTCGATGGTCTCCCGGGCGATGCGCTGCTGCTTGACGTCGGGCAGGGCGGCGATGGTGCGCATGTTGTGCAGCCGGTCGGCCAGCTTGATGATCAGGACCCGCAGGTCCTTGGCCATGGCCACCAGCATCTTGCGGATGGACGCGGCCTGCTGGGCCGCCTTGGAGTCGAAGCTGACCCGGTCGAGCTTGGTCACCCCGTCGACGATGGCCGCCGCCTCGGGGCCGAAGCTCGACGCCACCTCGACCAGGTCGACGGCGGTGTCCTCCACTGCGTCGTGGAGGAGTGCGGCGGCGATCGTGACATCGTCGAGACCGAGCTCGGCCACGATCATGGCCACGGCCAGCGGGTGTTGGATGTAGGCGTCTCCCGAGTTGCGTACCTGGCCCTGGTGGGCGTTGGCCGCCACCGCGTAGGCCCGGCTGATCATCGCGGTGGACGCTCGCGGGTGACGCGCTCGGTAGGCCGACAGCAGCGGCGCCACCTCTTCGGCCGGCAGCGCGTTGCGCCGCCAGGGGAGGACCCGGTCGACGGTGTTCACGACGCGACCACCGGGACCTCGGAGTAGTTCACCAGCGAGACGACCTCTCGCCCGGGGAGCAGGCGCCGGCCGTGGAGGAAGCCGAGCTCGATGACGACGGCCAGGCCGACGACCTCGGCCCCGAGCTTCTCGACCAGGCGGACCGTCGCCGCCGCCGTCCCCCCCGTGGCCAGCACGTCGTCGACGATCAGTACCCGAGCACCGTTGTGCAGGGCGTCGGCGTGAATCTCGAGCAGGTCGGTCCCGTACTCCAGGGCGTAGGTCTCGCCCTCGACCGTGGACGGAAGCTTGCCGGCCTTGCGCACCGGGACGAACCCGGCGCCCAAGCGGTAGGCGACCGGTCCAGCCAGGATGAAGCCCCGAGCCTCGACCCCGACCACCTGGTCGATATCCCTCCCGGCGAAGCCCTCGACCAGCGCGTCGATTACGCCGGCGAAGGCCGGAGCGTCGCCGAGCAGCGGGGTGATGTCCTTGAAGACGACACCAGGCGTGGGAAAGCCGTGGATGTCCCGCACCAACTCGCCCAACCGCTGGGCGCCATCACGCTCCATCTGGTGACGGTACTGGCACCAGGGCGCTTCGGCCATCTTCCCCGGTCCGCCTCTCGCCTTGGAGCATGGGCCCGGACCGTGCCAAAGTCGACGCCATGGCCTCCCCCTGCCCCGCCGCCGACGGCTCCAGCCCCCGCCAGACCCGCTTCGACGGGCCGCCGCCCATGTGCATCGATCCGTCCCGCCGTTACGGGGCGGAGATGGTGACATCGCTCGGCTCCCTCACCATCGCCCTCGACCCCGTCGCCGCCCCCAAGACGGTCAACAACTTCGTGTTCCTGGCCCGCTACCACTACTTCGACGGGCTCGTCTTCCACCGGATCATCACGGGCTTCATGTGCCAGGGCGGCGACCCCGAGGGCAACGGACGGGGTGGCCCCGGCTACCGCTTCGCCGATGAACTGCCCAAGCCGGGTCGCTACGAGGTGGGTTCGCTGGCCATGGCCAACGCCGGCCCCGACACCAACGGCAGCCAGTTCTTCATCGTCAGCGGCCCCTCGGGGACGAGCCTGCCGCCCAGCTACTCGCTGTTCGGCAAGGTGGTCAAAGGCCTCGAGGTGGTGGCCGCCATGGAGGCCGTCCCCACCGGGCGAAACGACCGCCCCCAGGAAGACTTGCTCATCGAGTCGGTGACCATCACCGAGGCCGAGTAGCAGCTCGTACCCGGCCCGGCCAGCGATCGCTAGCGTGGCCGCCATGAGCGACGGCGAGCAGCTGGCCTACCAGGACGTCGGGTTCCGCATCGGCGAGCTGGTCGAGCGCCTCCTGACCAACCCCGACGAGAGCGTGGGAGAGCGTGTCACCGAGTTGCTCGACTGGGTCGATGTGTTCCACCGGGAGGGCCTCACCCGCCTGGTGGGGATGGTCGAGTCGTGGCGGGGTGAGATCTTCCTGGAGGAAGCCGCCATGGACCCGGTTGCCGGCACCCTGCTCGACGCCTACGACTTGAAGGACCTCATCCTCCCCGAGGGCGACCCCACACCACCAGCCCCGCCCCCTCAACCAACCGTGGTCCAGATCCGCAAGCGCCACTAGCCCGCCCTCGGCCGAGCGAGCGAAGCGAGCCAAGGTCTGGCCGCCGGCCACGAAAGCCGCCGAAGGCGGCCGCACTGGATGGCGGCCAAGGCGAGCGAAGCGAGCCAAAGAAGGTGTTCAGCGCGAAGGGTGACCGGCTTCGCCGGTCGCCCGGAGCACGATCAGTTCGGTCGAACGGAGTGAGCGCAGCGAACGAGTGAGACCGAGCCGGTCGTCAGACCGACAGCAGCTCGTGGGCGCCGGTGTCGACCGAGGGGTGACGCAGCTTGGACATGGCCCGGGCCTCGATCTGGCGGATCCGCTCCCGGGTCAGGTTGAAGCTCTCGCCGACCTCCTCGAGCGTGCGGGCTTCGCCCCGGTCGAGGCCGTAGCGCAGGCGGATGACCGTGCGCTCCCGCTCGTCGAGGGGCGCCAGCAGGCGAGCGACCTCATCGGGCAGCAGCGCGTCGGCGGCGGCACTGAAGGGGCAGGTGGCGTTGGGATCGGCCACCACGTCGCCCAGCTCGGCATCGCCGTCCTCGCGCAACGGATCGGACAGCGACAGGGTGCCGCCGGCGTAGCGAAAGATCTCGATGAGCTTGTCGACCGGGAGGTCGAGCTCGGTGGCCAGCTCGGCCAGCGTGGGGGGGCGACCGAACTTGATCTCGAGGACGCCCTGGGCCTTGCGCAGCCGGGTGAGCTGGTCGCCGGCGTGGACGGGCAGGCGAATGGTGCGCCCGGTGTTGGCGATGCCCCGGGTGATGGCCTGGCGGATCCACCAGGTGGCGTAGGTCGAGAACTTGAACCCCTTGCGCCAGTCGAACTTCTCGACGGCGTGGATGAGGCCGAGGTTGCCTTCTTGCACCAGGTCGAGCAGCGGGAGCTCCGACGCCTGGTACTTCTTGGCGATGGACACCACCAGGCGCAGGTTGGCCTTGATGAAGGTCTGGGTGGAGTCGTCGCCGGCCTGGATGGCGAGGCGAAGCTCACGACGACGGGGCACCGACAATCGCTCCCCGGCCTCTTCGGCCCGGGCCACCTCCTTGCGGGCGGCGTTGCCGTCCTCGATGGCCTGGGCCAGCCGAGCCTCGTCGGCCTTGGTCAACAGGGCGTGCTTGCCGATGTCGCTCAGGTACAGCCGGACGAGATCCTCGTCGGCGCGCTCGGCGCGCTGCTTTGCCATGCGCTCTTACCCTTCCTCGGACGACCTGACCCAGTCGAGTCTACGGCAACATCCGCCGGGTTCCCCCCGGCATCGTCCACGATGACCCACGGGCTACCGTCACGGTCGTGGACTACCTGCCCCTGGGCCTGCTCGCACTGGTCGTCCTCGGGGCCGCTGTGCTGTTTCCTTTCATGCGCCGGCTGAAGCAGGCCGCCACCGCCGCGCTGGAGGCATCCAAGCAGCTGGAGACCCACCTGCAGTCTCTCCAGGCCCAACAGCGCGAAGCAACGGAGTCCCCCTCCGGGCCTGCCGGCGATCAGGGTCGCGCCACGGGTGACGAACCCGGGACTTGAGGCGTGGTTAGGGAACCAGGATGGCCGCGGCCGTGCCGGCGGCGCCGGCGACGGCATAGAACCCCGGGTCGTCGTCCGGCCCGCGCCGCATCGATCTGACCGCCAAACGGTGCTCGGCCAGCAGCGCGGGGACATCGGGATCGGTGACGGCGAGCAGACGGTGGCGATCGGCCGCGCCACAGGCCCCGAGGTCGTTTCTGACCCGCTCGGCGTAGGAGCCCTCGGGGACACCGATGGTGGCCCGAGCCCGCGTCAGGAGACCCAGGGCGGTGCGGCTGTGGTGGCTCACGCCCTGGTGGCGCAGGCGAGGGTCGGCCAGCGAGAAGCGCACGGCGGCCACGGGACGTCCCCCGAGCGACTCGACGGCGTCGAGGGCCGGGGCCACTTCGAGGGCTGAGAATCCCAGCCGGGTGGCGGTGCCCAGCGATCCTGGGCCCATGCCCACGATCACCACGTCGGCACCCTCGACGTGGCGGGCCACCACCAGTGCGGCGGCCACGTTCACCGCCTCGTGGTCCCCGCCGAAGGCGTGGCCGGCGGTCACGGTGGTGTCGACCAGGTCCTTCGCCTTCATGGCCGCCACCAGCTCCGACACGGCCAGGGGCAGGGCGCCACCGGCGGTCATGACGTAGGCGAGGCGAACTTCGGGCCGGGCGTGCTTGAGGGCCACGGCCACACACGGGATCTGGCTGTGCAGGCCGCACACCACGACAGGTGCACCGTCGAGATCGTCGGCCTCGGCCAGCGTCCCGGCGTGGAGCTCCTCGGCCGAACCCGTGTCAGCCTGCAGGCTCGTGTAGCGGAGCTTCATGGTGTGTCCCGGCCCAGGCGCACGCCAGGCGTCTCGAGCCAGGTTCCAGTGCACGACGTGCCAGCCCCCGCTGCCCAGGCCGAGCTCGATGGCGGTGGTGTTGAGCACCACCGCATCGCCCACCGCCACGGGTCCGGTGAGCTCGGTGAGCACATAGGCCCGGCTCTTGCCGGCACGGCTGCCCTTCCGCTCACCGTCGCCGTCGCCGTCGCCAAAGGCGACCTCGCAACGTTGCAGGCCCCGTCGCTCGTCCAGCAGCGCCACGACCGTCGCCGTGCGGAACGTCGGCACGGACTAAAGAGACGCTATGAGGCGCTCGACCCGTTCGTCCCGCGACTTGAAGGGGTCCTTGCACAACACGGTGCGCTGGGCTTGGTCGTTGAGCTTGAGGTGGACCCAGTCGACGGTGTAGTCGCGCTTGCGCTCCTTGGCCCGGCGGATGAAATCCCCCCGCAGGCGGGCCCGCGTGGTCTGGGGGGGCTCGAGGCCTCCGGGGCCGGCCCGATCGATCTCCTCCTCGGTGCACAGGCGGTCGACCATGCCTCGCGCCTCCAGGCGGTAGTACAGGCCCCGCTCCCGGTTGACGTCGTGGTACTGCAGGTCCATGAGGGCCACCCGGGGGTGCATGAGGGGCAGCTCGTGGCGATCGCGGTAGGCCTCGATGAGGTTGTGCTTGATGACCCAGTCGCACTCCCGGTCGAGCGACAGCGGATCCTTGGCCAGGCCGGTGAGGCAGTGCTCCCACATCCCGAGGGCCTGCTCCTCCAGCGGGCTGACGCCCTTGCTCTCGGCGTAGCGCAGAGCCCGGTTCAGGTACTCGGTCTGGATGTCGATGGCGCTGACCTCGCGCCCATGCGCCAGGCGCACCCGCTTGCGACAGGTGATGTCGTGGCTGATCTCGCGGATGGCCCGGATGGGATTCTCCAGCGTCATGTCCCGTAGCACGACGGAGGGGTCTTCGAGCATGCGCAAGAGGATCGACGTGGCCCCCACCTTGAGGAAGGTGGCGTACTCGCTCATGTTGGAGTCGCCCACGATCACGTGCAGGCGGCGGTAGCGCTCGGCGTCGGCGTGGGGCTCGTCCCTGGTGTTGATGATGGGCCGGCTGCGCGTGGTGGCGCTCGAGACTCCCTCCCAGATGTGCTCGGCCCGTTGCGAGAGGGTGTACATGGCCCCTCGAGCCGTCTGGAGCACCTTGCCGGCGCCGGCGAAGACCTGGCGCGACACCAGGAACGGGATGAGCACCTCGGCGTAGTGGCCGAAGTCGTCCCGGCGGCTGGTCAGGTAGTTCTCGTGGCAGCCGTAGGAGTTGCCCGCCGAGTCGGTGTTGTTCTTGAAGAGGTAGACGGTGCCACGGATGCCCTCCTCGCGAAGACGTTGCTCGGCACTGACCAGGAGCTGTTCGAGGATCCGCTCCCCCGCTTTGTCGTTGACCACCAGCTCGCGCACCGAGTCGCACTCGGGGGTGGCGTACTCGGGGTGGCTGCCCACGTCGAGGTAGAGCCGGGCCCCGTTGGCCAGGAACACGTTGGAGCTGCGTCCCCACGACACCACCCGCCGGAACAGGTAGCGGGCCACCTCGTCGGGGCTCAGGCGACGCTGGCCGCGAGAGGTGTAGGTGACCCCGTACTCGTTCTCGAGCCCGAAGATCCGCCGGTCCACCGCGTCACGGTAGCGGGGGCACGGAGCACCGCAGTGGTCATGGGGTGGGCTCGGGTCGGTTGTCTCGTCGGCCCGGGGCAGGTGGGCGACGACGGCCGAGCCCTTAGGTATCGTGTAGGCGTGCAGCGGCTACGGATGGTGCCGTTGGTCAAGCTGGCCGACTCGTTTGGCGCCCGGGTCCTGGCGGCTCGCCTCGGTGCCGAGGGGATCGTCACCCAACTGCGGGGCGGCGGGATCGACGGTCCCTATCCCATGGGCGACGTGGAGGTGCTGGTCAGCGCCACCGACCTGGTCAGCGCTCGCGAGCTGCTGCTGGCCGACGAAGTCGAGGCGGTGTTCGACGACACCGACACCTACGACATTGACGACAGCGACGATGACCGCACCGAGGCCCGACGCACCCCGCTCGCCCCTTGGGTCGTGCTGGCCGTGGTGGTCAGCCTGGTGCTCTTCGCCTACGTCAACACCATCGGCTACCGGACTCCGTCCCCGGAGCGAGACGCCGACGCTCCCGGCGCCGAAGCTCAGTAGCGTCGACGGCGACCGGCTCGGTCAGCCGGCCAGCAGGCCGCTGAGGACATCCTCGCTCAGGCGCTGGAAGGCCCGACGGCCCCCTTGGCGGGCCAGCACGGCCACCTCGAGGTCGGCGGCGGCCAGCACCCGGTCGTCCCCGGACAATGCCCTGGTCGACGCCTGGAGGATCCCCCGCTGGTCGAGGCCGTCGGCGAAGCTCTGGGCCAGTCGCTCGGCGATGGTCTCGGCTTCGCCCCCGAGGACGGTGAAGCGATTTTCGTCGACCACGGTCCCGTCGTAGAGCAGGTGGAACAGGCGGTCATCGCTGGCCGCAGGCCCGACCTCGGCCACGAGGATCTCCACCTCGAGCGGCTTCATCTCATGGGTGAAGATCTGGCCCAGGATCTGGGCGTAGTTGTTGGCCAGGCTGCGGGCGTCGACGTCCTCCCGGCTGTAGGCGTAGCCCTTGAGATCGGCGGCTCGAATGCCGGCGATGCGTAGCTGGTCGAACTCGTTGTACTTGCCCACCCCGGCGAAGGCGATGCGGTCGTAGATCTCGCTGATCTTGCGCAACCGGCTGGAGGGGTTCTCGGCGCACATCAGGATGCCGTCGGCGTAGCTGGCCGCCACCAGGCTGCGGCCCCGGGAGATGCCCTTGCGGGCGTAGTCGGCCCGGTCCTTCATGACCTGCTCGGGCGAGACGTAGAACGGCATGCTCATCGGGAGCTCCCCTTCGCTCCCATGGTGGGCGCGGCGCCCAGGCTGGCCGTGCTCTCGGGCGTGGACAGGCGCTCGACCAGGAGCCGGAAGCGCTCGGCCACCTGGGCCTCCTCGATGCGCTCGAAGCCCTCGGCGGTGATGGTGGCCATGGTGGGATAGATGCCCCTCACCAGGTCGGGACCACCGGTGGCGGAATCCTCGTCGGCCGCTTGGAAGAGCGCCGAGATGGCCAGATCGAGGGCGTCGTCGCGCCCGATGCCGTCGCGATAGCCCAACTTGACCACCGTGCCGGCGTGGAGCCGGCCCGACCCGGTGGTGGCGAAGTCGCTCTCCTCGTAGCGGCCGCCGGTGATGTCGTACTGGAAGAGCCGGCCGCACTGGCGACGCACGTCGTAGCCGGCGAACACCGGCACCACCACCAGGCCCTGCATGGCTGCCGGAAGGTTGTTGCGGACCATGAGGCTGAGTTGGTTGGCCTTGCCCTCCAAGCTGAGCTCGACACCCTCGACCTTCTCGTAATGCTCGAGCTGGAGTTGGAATAGCTGAACCATCTCCACAGCGGGTCCCGCGGCCCCGGCGATGGCCACGCCCGAGTGGCGGTCGGCCGGGAAGACCTTCTCCATGGAGCGGTGGCTGATGAGGTTGCCGGAGGTGGCCCGGCGGTCGCCCGCCATCACCACCCCGT
>JALZNY010000224.1 GCA_030857525.1 Actinomycetota bacterium | reverse complement strand
GGTCGTCGTGCCGCGAGGATCGCACCGAAGTAGTGCCGAAATTCACTTAGATTTTACCGCGCCAGCCGTTGCGAGCAGGACCGTGGTGAACGCACAATGAGGACAGGTTGAGCCACAGCCAACGACGAGGCCGCAACCTGCCGGTAATCGTTCGCAAGGGCTTCGTCGGCGATACATCCCAGCCACCAGGGAAGTCGAGGACCGCCGATGATTGCCTCGCCCATAGCGTCCAACTTGGCCGCTTCTACCTCAACCTCGAAGATCGTTCCGTCCCCCTCGTCGTCATCCGGGTTCCAGATCGCGGTCAGAGAACACGCCGGCCGGACGGTGGTGGCTGTGCAGGGTGAGCTCGACATCCTGACGGTGCCCGAGCTGCGGTCGGTCCTACGATCGTGCACCACCAAGAGTGACCATTCCGACATCATCATCGATCTGGCGGCGCTCGAGTTCATCGACGTCCAGGGACTTTCGGTGTTGCTGGAGAGCAGGCGCCGCCTGGATGCCTACCGCCGCAAGCTCAGCATCGCCGCGCCGCCCGCCTGCGCCCGCCGGCTCCTCGCCCTAACGGGCTTGGCCGAGCAGTTCAGCGTGGCGCCGGCCCCTTGCCCAGCCAGCAACTGACCGACGGTGCGCCAGCGAGGCCTGAGCGACGCCTGGCCGATTCTCCGGTCCCACAGCGACGCTCAGCGACGCGCCGACGCCGGCGCTGGAGAAGCTGCGCCGTCCGGTGATCCAGCGGCGGCGGTCTCCACGGCCCGGGCTGCCCGTACCACCGCCTCGCCGTAGAGCCGACCGGGCGCCCGGCTGGTCCGTTCCACCGGGCCCGACACACCGATGGCCGCCTGCACCCGCCCCACGGCATCGAAGACCGGTGCGCTCACCGAGGCGACCCCCGCCTCCCGTTCCTCCACGCTGGCGGCCCAGCCTCGGGCGAGGACGCTCGCCTCGCCCCGTAGCACCTGGCCCGCGGAACCCCGATCGAGGGGGAGGGTGGCGCCCAGGCGCACGATGGTGCGCAGGCCATGGGGCGACTCCAGCGAGGCCACGCACACCCGGTGGTCGCCCTCGGCCACGTAGAGCTGGACACTCTCACCCGTTTCTTCCCGGAGCGCCTGCAGGGCCGGAACGGCCAGTGCCGCCAGAGGCAAACCGTCGCTGGCCGCCTGACCCAGCGCCACCAGGCCCAGGCCGAGCGCAAAGCGGCCGTCGTCGTCGCGCCGGACCAGGCCGTGGGCCTCCAGGGCCACGGCCAGGCGGTGCGCGGTGGGCCGGGACAGCCCGGTCGCCCCCACCAGCTCGGCCAAGGCCATGGGCCCGTCCTGCAGGCAGCGCAGCACGCCAACGCACTTGTCGACCACGCCCACTCCGCTTACACTTGCGTCCACTAAGCAAGACTAGCGTCTCAGAATGTGAGATTCCCATGATGATGAGCCAAGCTCCCGCCCCGAGCGGACCCCAGACTCTGAGCGACAAGGTGTGGGAGCGTCACGTGGTGCGCTCCGCCCCTGGCGAGCCCGACCTGCTCTACGTCGACCTCCACCTGATCCACGAGGTCACCTCCCCGCAGGCCTTCGACGGCCTGCGCCTGGCCGGGCGCCCGGTGCGGCGTAGGGACCTCACCGTGGCCACCATGGACCACAACGTTCCCACCACCGGACTCGACCAGCCCGTGGCCGACCCCGTCTCGGCCACCCAGATGTCGACCCTGGCCCGCAACTGCGAGGAGTTCGGCATCCGCCTCCACGCCATGGGCGACCCCGGTCAGGGCATCGTCCACATTATCGGCCCCGAGCAGGGCCTCACCCAACCGGGCATGACCATCGTCTGCGGCGACAGCCACACGTCCACTCATGGGGCCCTGGGAGCCCTGGCCTTCGGCATCGGCACCACCGAGATCGAACACGTGCTGGCCACCCAGACCCTGCCCCAGTCCCGTCCCGGGACCATGGCCGTCACCGTGGAAGGTGACCTCCCCGCCGGAGTCACGGCCAAGGACGTCATCCTGGCCGTCATCGCCCGCATCGGGACCTCCGGGGGGGTGGGCTCGATCGTGGAGTACCGGGGCTCGGCGATCCGCTCCCTGTCGCTCGAGGGCCGTATGACCGTGTGCAACATGTCGATCGAGGCCGGGGCCCGGGCCGGGATGGTGGCGCCCGACGACACCACCTTCGCCTACCTCGAAGGCCGACCTCACGCTCCCAAAGGAGCAGCATGGGAGGCGGCCCTCGACGACTGGCGCGCGCTGGTCACCGACGAGGGCGCCGCCTTCGACAAGGAGGTGGTGCTCGACGCCACCCAGCTCTCTCCTCACGTCTCGTGGGGCACCAACCCGGGCCAGGTCGTGCCCATCGACGCCGCCGTGCCCGACCCTGAGAGCTTCCTCGATCCCGGGGCCCGCGACGCCGCCTCCCGGGCCCTGGCCTACATGGGCCTGAGGGCGGGTGCGCTCGTGCGCGACATCCCCGTCGACACGGTGTTCGTGGGGTCGTGCACCAACAGCCGCATCGAGGACCTGCGGGCCGCCGCCGCCGTGCTGGAGGGCCGACGGGTGGCGGAGGGGATGCGGGCCCTCGTGGTGCCCGGGTCGTTCCGGGTCAAGGAGCAGGCCGAGGCCGAGGGCCTTGACCAGGTCTTCACCGCCGCTGGGTTCGAGTGGCGGGGCGCGGGCTGCTCCATGTGCCTGGCCATGAACCCCGACAAGCTGGCCCCGGGCGAGCGCTGCGCCTCCACCAGCAACCGCAACTTCGAGGGCCGCCAGGGCAAGGGCGGACGGACGCACCTGGTGTCGCCGGCCGTGGCCGCGGCCACGGCGGTGGCCGGTCACTTCGCCGCCCCGTCCGACCTGGACGAGGTGGCGTGATGGAGCCCCGCCGCATCGTCACCGGCACCGCCCTGCCTCTGGACCGCAGCGACGTCGACACCGACCAGATCATCCCCGCGGTGTGGCTCAAGCGGGTGGAGCGCACCGGCTTCGGTGCCGGGCTCTTCGCGGCCTGGCGCGACGACCCCGCCTTCGTCCTCAACCGCCAGGAGTACCAGGGCGCCAACGTCCTGGTGGCCGGAGCCAACTTCGGCACCGGTTCCTCCCGCGAGCATGCGGTGTGGGCCTTGGAGGACTACGGCTTCGAGGCTGTGGTCTCCCCCCGCTTCGCCGACATCTTCCGCACCAACTGCACCAAGGTCGGCCTCGTCCCGGTCCAGGTCGACGAGGCCGTGGGCGAGCGCCTGCTGCGGGCGGTGGAGGCCGACCCCACCCTGGTGATCACCGTCGACGTGGCCGCCCGCACCCTGTCGGCGCCCGCAGTGGGGATCGAGGTGGGCTTCCCCCTCGACGACTTCACCCGCCAACGCCTCCTCGACGGCCTCGATGACGTCGACCTCACTCTCCGCCACGCCGACGCCATCACCACCTACGAAGCCGAACGCCCGAGCTGGCTGCCGACCGTCTCAGGCCCGACCGCCTCCTGACTCCCACGACGTCTCGTGTTCCTCAGCTCCGCTTTTCGGAAGTGAGGGACACGAGACGTCGGGGAGGCTGGTCAGCTCGAGCGGAGGCGGCCGCCGAGCACGCCGGAGCGACCCAGGGACCACGGCCCCCAGATGGCGAAGGTGTGGCCCGGATCCTGGATGTTGACGTAGAGCACCTGAC
>JALZNY010000223.1 GCA_030857525.1 Actinomycetota bacterium | reverse complement strand
GCCTCCTGGTCGGCGAAGCGCCCGGACGTCTTGTCCGAGACGTTGACCACGATGGCCTTGACCTGGCCTCCCGACAGGGTGCCGTCGAGGAAGGCGGCGGTGGTGACCGGCAACGAACCCAGCCGCTTGGCCAGGCGCACCGCGTAGGCGGCATCGCCCGGCGTCAAACCCGCGAAGGACCGCAGCCAGGCCGTCATGGAGGTGGCCGCATCGAGGTCCCAGCCCTCGCCCGCATCGAAGTCGCCGTCGGCCACGCACACCCGGGCTGAGAGCCGATCGAGGAGGCGATGGGCCTGGGCCAGCTCGGCACCGTCGAAGCCGATCTCCAGGCTCTCGATGGCCTCTCCGAGGGTCTCCAGCGTCCCTAGCACTACTGTTTACCATACACCCGTTTGGGCGCAAAGGCAAGGGGGACCCGAAGAAAAGCTGAGGTATTAAGCAGGTCGGTCGTCATTGAGCCTCGGCGCCTGGGGGTCGAGGTCGACCGCGCTTCCCGTTTCCGGAATGTTTTAGGTGCGCCTGCTCGTTGCTGCAACAGCCTTAGGTATATGTCGGTACCTGGTAGAGGCACGACGTGGATCTCCACACGAAGTTGCTGGAGCGTGAGCTGCCCGGCTGTCCCTCACCGTGACGACGTTACGACGAGCGATTACGTGTCGCTCCGTGGCGCTTCGTCGGTGCCCACCATGAGCCGGGCCGTGCGGTCGGAGGTGACGTAGTTCCAGGCCCACGACGTGAGGACCTCGAAGCGGTTGCGGTAGCCCACCAGGCGCTGTAGGTGCAGGGCCAGCCACATGACCCAGGCCAGGCGCCCCCGGAACCGCATGCCGTTGGGCAGCTCAGCCACCGCCGCGTTGCGCCCGATGGTGGCCATGATCCCCTTGTTCTTGTAGTCGAAGCGCTGCGTGGCCAGCCCCTGGCGGCGGCGCGCGAGCTGGGTGGCCACGTGGTCGGCGCCCTGTTGGGCGAGGGGCGCCATCTGGGGGTGGAGGGCGCCGGCGGGATCCCGGCTGGCGGCCAGGTCGCCGATCACGAAGCAGTCGGGGTGTTCAGGCAACGACAGGTCGGCCTCGACCACCAGGCGGCCTCCCTGGGCCTGGGCCAGATCGAGAACGTCGGCCAGCGGGTTGGCCCGGACCCCGGCGGTCCAGACCAGGGTGCGGGTGGGGACCACGTCGCCCCCGGCCAGGTGGACCGCGTCGGCGGTCACGGCGTTGACCGCAGTGCCCAGGCGGACCTCCACTCCTCGCGACGCCAACGTGTCCCGGGCGTTCTGGCGAGACCGGGGGTGGAAGGGCTGCATCAAGTGATCCGTGGCCTCGATCAGCACGACGTGGGCCCGGTCGACGTCGAGGCCGGGGAAGTCCTTGCGGACCACGTTGTCGATCAGCTCGACCAGGGCGCCCGCCAGCTCGACCCCTGTAGGCCCGCCACCGACGACGGTGAAGGTCAGCTCCCCGGCGTCGATGAGGGCAGGGTCGGCGGCGGCCCGTTCGAAGCGGGCCAGGACGTGGTGACGCAGGCGCAGGGCCTCCTCGGGCGACTTGAGCGGGAAGGCGTGCTGGGCGACTCCGTCGATCCCGTAGTCGCTGGTGACGGCTCCGGCAGCCAGGACGAGGATGTCGAAGGGGAGCGGTTGGCCCTGGGCCACCAGGACCTGCTTGGCCTCCCAGTCGATGCCGGTGACTTCGCCCAGTCGGACGTTGACGTTGGCCTGGCGGCGCAGGATCGCCCGTAGGGACCGGGCGATGGCGGCGGGGTCGAGCATGGCCGTGGCCACCTGGTAGAGCAGGGGCTGGAAGGTGTGGAAGTTGCGACGGTCGACGAGGGTCACGTCGACCGGTTCGTCCTCCAGGATCTGGGCGAGGCGAAGTCCCCCGAAGCCACCGCCGACGATGACCACTCGCTGGCGGTTCTCGGTGCTGACCGTGTTGCTGACCATGGTCGCAGTATCTCGCGCTGCGGGTCCTGGCCTGGCATCGATCACCGCTCGGGCCGCCTCCCCCTCACCGCCTCCTCCTCACCGCCTCCCTACACTACGGCCGCCCGATCCGCCGTCCCGGAGCCGCCGTGGAGGACCAGTCAGCACGTCCGCCACCACAGCGCAGGCTTCGACGGGTCCTGCGCGGGGCCCTCTCGCTGGCCGTCGTCGTCGCCATCTTCGTGGGCATCCTGCCCCAGGTCGCCGACCTCAGCGAGGTGTGGCGTGCGGTGACGGCCATGACCGGCCTCGAGCTGGCCACCGTGGGCGCGGCGGCGGCGTGGAACCTCTACAGCTACTGGCTGGTCCAGGTCAGCGCCCTACCGGGGCTGCGCGTCGGCCAGGCCGCAGTGGTCACCCAGTCGTCGACGGCGGTGGCCAACACGGTGCCGGCGGGGGCGGCCGTCGGGGTCGGCATCGTCTACGCCATGTACGCCTCGTGGGGCTTCTCCCGATCGGCCATCACCTTGTCGTTGCTGCTGACGGGGATCTGGAACAACTTCGCCAAGGTTGGCATGCCGCTGGTGGCCCTGGCCCTGTTGGCGCTCCAGGGCGACGCCACCACCGCTCTGGTGGGCGCCGCCCTGGTCGGGGTGGGCGCCCTGGTGGTCACCCTGGTCGGCTTCGGCCTGGTGCTGCGCAGCGATCGCCTGGCCCGCTCGGTCGGGTCGGCGGCACAACGGGTGGCGTCGGCGGCGCTGGCCCTGGTCCGGCGCGGGCCCGTGTCGGGATGGGACGAGGGGGCGGTCCGCTTCCGCTCCGAGACGGCCGGGCTGCTGCGCCGCCGGGCTGCCGCCCTCACCGCCGCCACCCTGGTGAGCCACCTGTCGCTCTACCTGGTCCTGGTGGTGGCCCTGCGCGCCGTCGGAGTATCCGAGACCGGCGTCGGCGCCGTCGAGGTGCTGGGCGCCTTCGCCTTCGTGCGCCTGGCCTCGGCTCTGCCCGTGACCCCCGGGGGCATCGGGGTGGTCGAGCTGGGCCTGACCGCCGCCCTGGTGGTGGCCGGGGGGGACGAGGAGCTGGTGGTGGCCGGGGTGCTGGTCTACCGGGCGCTCACCTACCTGTTCCCGATCCCCTTCGGCGCCCTTACCTACCTCTGGTGGCGCCGCCAGGTCAGGGGTCGAGGTCGAGGCCGAGGTCGTCCTGCAGCTCAGCGGCCAGGGCCTGGCGGGGGAACAGCGACACCGCCTCGTGGAGCTCGGAGTGCAGGGCGATGTGGGCCCCGTCGCTGAGGTCGTAGCGGTAGGTCACGCACCCTCCGTCGAAGACGTCGTAGGTGGTGCCGGCAAAGCGGGGCGTGAGCGAGGAGAGCCGCTGGAACCGGCGGGCGCCGTCGTCCTCGGGGTCGACGGCGCTGGCCCCCTCGGTGTCGCACCCGCCGCTCAGCT
The DNA here is from genome assembly GCA_030857525.1 of Actinomycetota bacterium. GTDB lineage: Bacteria > Actinomycetota > Acidimicrobiia > Acidimicrobiales > CADCSY01 > JADDRA01. The sequence goes on along the minus strand of JALZNY010000223.1, from coordinate 281 downwards.
CCACCTCGAGGGCACGCAGGCCGGCACGGTCGGAGTCGAGCCAGAACCGGGCCCGCCCCGACTCGACGTCGAGGGCGGAGAAGCTCCAGCCCACCGGCATCTCCCGCACGCAGGGGACCATCGAGGCGCTGGGCACGGCTTGGGCCAGGATGGCTAACCGGCCCCCGGTCTGGCACTCAGGGATGGCCGTCTCCGGGCCCGCGCAGGCGCCCAGGACCGCCAAGGCCACCATCAGCGCCGGCAGCACCGTCCTCCTGGAGGGCGGGATCACAGCAGCCCGG
>JALZNY010000222.1 GCA_030857525.1 Actinomycetota bacterium | reverse complement strand
CCGGGTCACCGGCATCGTCAGCCGGGGCGGTTCGATCATGGCCGCCTGGTGCCTGGCGCACGGCCAGGAGAGCTTCCTCTACACCCACTTCGAGGACATCTGCGAGATCATGGCCGCCTACGACGTGGCCTTCTCCCTGGGCGACGGCCTGCGCCCGGGCTGCATCGCCGATGCCAACGACGAGGCCCAGTTCGCCGAGCTGGACACCCTGGGCGAGCTCACCAGCCGGGCCTGGGGCCACGACGTGCAGGTCATGGTGGAGGGCCCGGGACACGTGCCCCTGCACAAGATCCACGAGAACGTGACCCGCCAGATCGAGGTGTGCCACGAGGCGCCCTTCTACACCCTCGGTCCCCTCACCACCGACGTGGCTCCCGGCTACGACCACATCACCTCGGCCATCGGGGCCGCCACCATCGGGATGCACGGCACGGCCATGCTCTGCTACGTCACCCCCAAGGAGCACCTGGGCCTGCCCGACCGCGACGACGTCAAGGAGGGCATGATCGCCTACAAGATCGCCGCCCATGCCGCCGACCTGGCCAAGGGCCACCCCGGGGCCCAGGTGTGGGACGACGCCCTGTCGGCGGCCCGCTTCGACTTCCGCTGGGAGGACCAGTTCAACCTGGCCATGGACCCGGTCACGGCGCGGTCGTACCACGACGCCACCCTGCCCGCGGGGGCGGCCAAGTCGGCGCACTTCTGCTCCATGTGCGGGCCGAAGTTCTGCTCCATGCGCATCAGCCACGACGTGCGGGATCGGGCCGAGGCGGCTGCCCATGGCGACGACGCTTCTTGAGGGGCCCCGAGGAGCGCCCTTTCCCCGCCTGCACCTGGTGACCCTGGCCGGGCCGCCCGAGGTGGTCCTGGCCTCGGTAGATCTGGCACTGGAGGGTCATGCGCCCCTGATCCAGCTCCGGACCAAGGAGGGCACCGACCGGGAACGCGTCGAGCTGGCCGCCGAGGTGTCGATCCGCTGCCACCGGGAGGGGGTGCAGTGCATCGTCAACGACCGGGCCGACATCGCCATGGCCGCCGGCGCCGACGGCGTGCACCTGGGGGCCCACGACCTGCCGGTGGCCGCCGTGCGGGCCCTGGTCGGGCCCGGCCTGATCGTGGGCGCCACCTGCCGGGACCCGGAGTCGGCCCGCCGGGCCGAGGCCGAGGGCGCCGACTACCTGGGGGTGGGGCCGGCGTTCGCCACCTTGACCAAGACGGGTCTGCCTGAACCGCTGGGTCCGGCCGGGGTGGCGGAGGTGGCGGCTGCGGTGGCTGTGCCGGTGATCGCCATCGGCGGCGTGACCGCCGAGCGGGTCGACGTGCTGCTCGACGGGGGGGCCTACGGCGTCGCCGTGGCCGGGGCCGCCTTCGCCGCGCCCGACGCCCGCGCCGCAGTCGACGTCCTGATGACGGCGGTCGAGGCCTGGGAATGGTCGGCCCCATGAGGGTGGTCGTGGTGGGCGGGGGCGTGATCGGGCTGAGCATCGCCTGGCAGGCGGCGGGACGGGGCATGGACGTGGTCGTCGTCGATTCCGATCCCCGGCGCGGAGCGTCGGGGGTGGCGGCCGGGATGTTGGCCCCGGTCACCGAGGTGCACTACGGCGAAGGGGCGCTGCTGGCCCTCAACCTCGACGCCAGCCGCCGCTACCCGGGCTTCGTGGAGGAGCTGGAGGCGAGCTGCGGGATGTCGACGGGCTACCGGGCGTCGGGAACGCTCAGCGTGGCCCGTGACGCCGACGACCTGGCCGCCCTCGACGAGCTGGTGCGCTACCAGCGGGGGCTCGGGCTCGAGGTCGAGCGCCTGCGCAGCCGGGAGCTCCGCCGGCTCGAGCCGGCCCTGGCCCCGGGCGTGCGGGGGGGAGCGCTGGTCAGCGGCGATCATCAGATCGACCCCCGCCGCCTCGTCGCGGCCCTGGTGGAGGGGTGCCGGCGCCGGGGTGTCGAGCGCCGGCAGGCGCAGGTGAGCGAGGTGCGGACCGGGGCGGTGACGGTCGATGGCGGCGAGGCCATCCAAGGCGACGCCGTCGTCATCGCCGCCGGGTGCTGGTCGAGCCGGCTGGACGGGTTCGCCCCCGACGACGTCCCTCCCGTGCGCCCCGTGAAGGGCCAGATCCTGCGCCTCATGGGTCCTGCTGCCAGTCCTCTGGCCAGCCACAACATCAGGGGCCTGGACGCCTACCTGGTGTTCCGCGGCGACGGTGAGGTGGTGGTGGGCGCCACCGTGGAGGAGCGAGGCTACGACACCACCGTCACCGCCGGGGCTGTGCACGAACTGCTGCGGGCGGCGGTGGAGCTGGTCCCCGACGTTGCTGAGCTGGCTCTGGTGGAGACCGCCGCCGGCCTGCGCCCGGGTACCCCCGACAACGCCCCCCTGCTGGGGGCGACGCATCTCGACGGGGTCGTGCTGGCCACCGGCCACTACCGCAACGGTGTCCTGCTGGCCCCGGCCACGGCGGCGGCCATCGTCGCCGTGCTGGAAACGGGCGAGACGCCGGCGGAGATCGCCGCCTTCGGCCCCCGACGCTTCCAACGGGTGGCGTCGTGAACGAGGTGGCGAATGTGGTGGTCAACGGCGAGGAGCGCACGCTGGCGAGCGGTACCACTGTGGCCGAGTTGATCGGCGAGTTGGGCGTGGGACCGAAGGGGGTAGCGGTAGCCGTCAACGGCGAGGTGGTGGCACGCGGCGTGTGGACGGAGCGAACGCTCGACGATTCCGACCGGGTCGAGGTGCTCGGCGCCATGCAGGGAGGATGAAGGTGGGCGACACGAACGACGACGGCGACAGCCTGGTCATCGGGGGGGTGCGCTTCGGGAGCCGCCTCATCCTCGGCACCGGAGGCGCCGCCAGCCTGGAGGCGCTCGAGGCCGCGCTGGTCGCATCGGGGGCCGAGATGGCCACGGTGGCCCTGCGCCGGATCGATCCCGCGACCCAGGGGTCGATCCTCGACGTGCTCAAGCGGGCCGAGGTGCGCCTGTTGCCCAACACCGCCGGCTGCTTCACCGCCGGCGACGCCGTGCGCACCGCCCGCCTGGCCCGGGAGGCGTTCGAGACCGACTGGATCAAGCTGGAGGTCATCGGCGACGACCGCACGCTCCTGCCCGACGCCGTCGAGCTCCTCGATGCGGCCGAGGACCTGGTCGACGAGGGCTTCGTCGTCCTGGCCTACACCAACGACGACCCCATCCTGGCCCGGCGTCTGGAGGATCTCGGATGCGCGGCGGTGATGCCGCTCGGCTCGCCCATCGGCAGCGGCGCCGGCATCCGCAACCCCTACAACCTCTCCCTCATCGCCGAGCAGGCCTCGGTGCCGGTGGTGCTCGACGCCGGGGTGGGCACCGCTTCGGACGCCGCCCTGGGCATGGAGCTGGGCTGCGACGCCGTTCTGCTGGCCAGCGCCGTCACGCGGGCCCAGGAGCCGGCGCGCATGGCCCAGGCCATGCGCAAGGCGGTGGAGGCCGGCTACCTTGCCCGCCGGGCCGGGCGCATCCCCATCCGCCGTTACGCCACCGCCTCCACCCCCACCGAAGGGACGGCCGAGTGGGCCTGACCCCCCCCTTCCTCCCCCTGCTGGTGCTGACCGACCGGCACCAGGCCGCCCGCCTGGGGCTGGTCGACACCGTGTGTTTTTAATTTTACGGGGGCGCTCGTAG
>JALZNY010000221.1 GCA_030857525.1 Actinomycetota bacterium | reverse complement strand
GTCGCATACTGCCCGACGTGGCCGGCCCTTGCGGCTCGTCTGCCTCCCACGGGCGCCCGGACGGCGGATCCGCCGACCTCACCAGGACCTGTTCAGCGTCGAGGAGGTGGTGCGCCATACCATCGAGGACACCCCGGCACGAGGAAGCGCCTCCTTCGCTGCGCGGCCGTGCAGTCGACCGTGATGCAGGCGGGGCGTAGGTCAGCGGCGCTCGGCGTTCACAACAGCGATCCGGGTCGTTAGCGCGCGCCAACTTGGTGTCGAAGTCGGGCGCGCCTGGTCTGCTCCTTGCCCGTCGCTATTGTTGAACGGTGTCGCTGCTTCCGTCACCACAACGGCCCTCGGTAGCGAGCACCATCGTGCGTGCCGGGCTGTCCGCAATTCCCTGCGTCGGCGGTCCGCTCGAAGTGTTTGCCTCCGACACGATCGAACGGCGGCAGACTCGTGTTAGAGAAACGGGTGAGGTCGCCCGGGAAACCGTCGGTGACGACGACGCGTTCGTGAAGCGGCTGCAAGAGGATCCCGTACTCGCCGACATGCTCGTCGAAGCTTGCGAGGCGGCGAGTCGGACAGCCCGATGGCCATCACCGACTCGGCCGTCCTGGCCTCCGAGCTCGAACGTGTGCGCCTGGAGTACAACTCGGTCAGGCTCCATTCGGGCATCGGCCTGCACACACCGGCGTCGGTCCACTCGGCACCGCCGCCAGCTGCCAGTGTGCGTGTCGAGCGGGCCAAGGTGCTCGATGCCGCCTACGCCGCCCATCCCGAGCGCTTCGTCAACAAGGCCCCGACGCCGCCCCTGCTCCCAGGCACCGTCTGGATCAACAAGCCACAGGAGCCGGAGGAACCGGAGGACGAGGCACAGAAGAAGTCCTGAGACTGAGAAGTCGTCTCGAAGGGCTTGACAGATTCCGGCAGGAGCGGCTATTCATGGCTTGTGACTATGGCGTTTGCGTGATACCTGTCTGGGTACAGCGCGACGACACGACAAGGAGGCGACATGGCCGTTCAGGAAATCTGCCCGAACTGTGACATGGAGAAGGGCGTCTGGAAGGGCAACGGCGGACAAGGCGTCATGAGGGACGGCACTGCGTACTGCTGCCAGGAGTGCCTAGAGGGAACTGGGTGCATCTGCGGATAGCAGAGCCGGCTACAAGCTCCAGCGAGCGACCGAGAACGACGCTCCTGGCACGAATGCCTTTGACACGCCGCAGAAGTGGGGCACCTGGCACGTATCTGCTCTTCCCCACAACCGATGAGTCGAGGTAGTTGATGGCAAGCGCGCACACCGTGCTCGGCGATCGGGCCGACACGCCGGCAACGACGTATCGGACTCTCCCTTTGCGTTCGACCGTGGTGACCATCTTGGCCGTCGTTGTCGTAGCCGCGATCGCCTGGTTCTTCACCCTGCGCATGGCCGACTCAATGTCCAAGATGGTCAACGGCCTCGGTCAGGTGGGCCGGCGGATGCCCAACGAGATGGGGATCGGGCGGTTTCTCTGGATGTGGGCCGTGATGATGATCGCCATGATGGCCCCTGCGGTCATCCCGGCCGCGCTGGGTCACCGACTGGTGCTCAGGCACCGTGGGGAGAGCGCGGTCTCGAGTGCAGCGTTTGTCGCCGGCTTCCTCGCGGTGTGGTCGGCGATCGGCGTCGCTTATCTCCTGCCCTTCTTGTGGTTCCGGAGCCTCGCGGCCGAGGCATCCGATTCGTGGTGGCTTCCGGTGGTTGCCGGTGCGATCCTCGTGTCCGCCGGGGGCTATCAGTTTAGCCGCCGCAAGGCGCACTGCCTGGGGGCCTGCTGTGCCCCGGTGACGCTCGCCCTCGACCACGATGCCGGCACGGGGTTGACCAGTGCGTTTCGCACGGGGGTCGACCACGGCGTCCACTGCCTCGGTTGCTGCTGGGCCCTGATGGCGGTCCTCTTGGCCGTCGGCCTCATGAACGTCGTTTGGATGATCGGGCTGTCGGTGCTCTTCCTGGTGGAGAAGCACTCGCGCCGGGCGTTGGTCTTGGGCCGGGTGGCCGGCGCGGCCTTGGTCATTCTCGGCCTTGCGGTGATGGCGTCGCCCGATCTCCTGCACACGGTCTCGGGGGCCAGCGCAGAGGCACCTCCGCCCATGGAAATGCCGTAATTCCCGAGTCGCGACCCATGCGGGATATCCCCCCCGTCGCACCCCGCCCGCCGCCGAAAGGGCGTTTGCCATAACGCTCTACCGGTTAGGGCCATGAGAACAATGTGGTGCTTCGCGTTTGAGCGGGGTCTGACGGACTGAGAGTCCACGCGGAGGTCGGGGGTCTCGACCAGTCTCTGGAGTGTCGAAGCCCCAGATTCTGCGAGGAGACCCCCGATGACCCCTGACCGTACGCGCTGGTGCGAGCTGCTGGTTGGCCTGGAGCGAGTCGAGGTCCTCGACGTGGTCCGTCAACACGATCGCCTGGTCGTCACCATCGAGTCGACCGATCGGCTGGTGGGCTGTTCTGTCTGTGGGACCAGGGCCAAGCTCAAGGATCGGGATCGAGTCGAGCTGGCCGACCTTCCCGCCTTCGGATGCCCGGTCACCCTGGTGTGGTCCAAGCGCCGCTGGCGCTGTGGTGACCCCGACTGCGAGGTGGGCACCTGGACCGAGGACCGCCCCGACATCGCCCCGGCCCGGGCCACGATGACCCGACGGGCCGGGCTGTGGGCGACGATCCAGGTGGGTCGCCACCTGCACTCGGTGTCGTGGGCGGCCAAGGAGCTCGGCGTGACCTGGCACACGGTGATGGACGCCGTCATCCTCTGGGGCAACGCCCTGGTCACCGACCCCGACCGGGTGGGCACCACCACCGCCATCGGGGTCGACGAGACCTCGTTCCTTTCCGCCACCGCCACCGAGAGGACCCGGTGGGTGTCGAGCATCTGCGACGTGGCCGGTCGCATCGTGATCGACATGATCGAAGGCCGCCAGGCCCCTGACCTGGACCGATGGCTTGCCGAGCGGCCCCAGGAGTGGATCGATGCGGTGGCCATCACGGTGTGCGACCTGCACGAGCCGTTCCGAGCGGCCCTGGCCCGCCACCTTCCTGATGCGATCGCCGTGGCCGACCCCTTCCACGTCGTGGCCGTGGGCACGCGTTGCGTGGACGCCACCCGCCGTCGGACCCAGAACGACACCCTCGGCCACCGGGGTCGCAAGGGAGATCCCCTCTACCGCTGCCGCAAGCTGTTGGCCATGGCCGAGGAGCGCCTGGATGAGGCTGGCAGCGACAGGCTGCGGGGACTTCTGGCCGCCGGGGACCCCCTGGGTCACGTGCACGAGGCTTGGCGAGCAAAGGAATGCCTTCGTGACCTGTACACCCTCTACGGCGAGCACGAGCTCGCCGGGCGCTGGATCGACGGCCTCATCGAGGACTGCCGAGACGCCGACGCCAAAGAGGTGCGTGGCATGGCCCGCACCCTCAAGCGATGGCGGGACCAGATCCTGGCCTGGCACACCACCGGTGCTTCCAACGGCCCTACCGAGGGCCTCAATTCCATCATCAAGAAGGTCAAGCGCGTCGGGGCGGGGTTCCGGTCGTTCGCCAACTACAGGCTCCGGATCCTGCTCGCCGTCGGCGGCTGCAACTGGTCGCTCCTCGACCCTGCACCCCGCTGAAACGCGAAGGACCGCATTGTCGGAGGAG
>JALZNY010000220.1 GCA_030857525.1 Actinomycetota bacterium | reverse complement strand
CCACCACAGCCTGGACCTGCCCGCTGGAGAGGGTGCCCTCAGACCAGGCGGCTCGGGTGGCGGGCAGGCCGCGCAGGCGCCGGGCCTGGGCCACAACACGAGCGGCCTCGGCCGAGGAGATCCGACAGCGGTTGCGCAGCCAGGCCTGGGTGGAGGCAGCTCCGTCGACGGTCGAGGCCCCGGCGGCGTCAAAGGCACCCACCGCCTCGCACACCTTGGCCTCGAAGCGATCACCCAGGGCGAACGATTCCATGAGCCCATCAGCACGCGGAGGCACTTCCACCTCGTCCATCGCTTCCGCCAACCCTGCCAACCCTGCCAACCCTGCCAACCCTGCCAACCCTGCCAACACCCTGCCAACACCCTGCTAATCGTACACCCGTATGGACACAAAGGCAAGCTCTAGGGCGAGAACCTCGTGTGGATTCACTAATGCCAAGCGGTGCCCGGCGGGCCCCATGGCCTTCTTGTTCTTTGTCGCCTTCACTACCGCATGGGTACGTCAGTCGACAAAGAACGAGCGGGGCCTAGAGGCCGAAGGTCAGCTCCCGGTGATGAAGTCCTCGACCATCCGATGCGCTTGGTCGTCGTGGTACTGCACCGGGGGCGACTTCATGAAGTAGGCCGAGGGGCCGAGAAGGGGACCGCCGATGCCCCGGTCGAGGGCCACCTTGGCGCAGCGCACGGCGTCGATGATGACGCCGGCGGAGTTGGGTGAGTCCCACACCTCGAGCTTGAGCTCGATGTTGAGGGGGGCGTCGCCGAAGTTGCGGCCCTCCATGCGGATGTAGGCCCACTTGCGGTCGTCGAGCCAGGGGACGTGGTCCGAGGGGCCGATGTGTACGTCGTCGGCGGCGATGCCGTGCTCGACCTGGCTGGTGACCGACTGGGTCTTGGACACCTTCTTGGATTCGAGGCGGTCGCGCTCCAGCATGTTCTTGAAGTCCATGTTGCCGCCCACGTTGAGCTGGTAGGTGCGGTCGAGCACCATCCCCCGGTCCTCGAAGAGGCGGGCCAGGATGCGGTGCACGATGGTGGCGCCCACCTGGCTCTTGATGTCGTCACCCACGATGGGCACACCAGCATCGGCGAAGCGCTGCGCCCAGGCCGGGTCGCTGGCGATGAACACCGGGATGGCATTGACGAAGGCCACGCCGGTCTCCAGGCACGCTTCGGCGTAGTGCTTCTGAGCCAGCTCCGAGCCGACGGGAAGGTAGGACACGAGCACGTCGGCACCGCTCTCCCGCAGGACCGACGCCACGTCGACGGGCTCGGCCGGGCTCTCCTCGCAGGTCTCGCGGTAGTAGCGGCCGAAGCCGTCGAGCGTCGGCCCCCGTTGCACGCTGACGCCGAGCTCTCCCACGGAGGCGAAGCGCAGCGTGTTGTTCTGGCTGGCGAAGATGGCCTTGCCGGCGTCGAGGCCCACCTTGGCCGCATCCACGTCGAAGGCGGCCACCAGCGAGATGTCGCGAATGTGGTAGCCGCCGAGCTCGACGTGCATGAGCCCGGGCACCTCCTCGGTCGGGTCGGCATCCCGGTAGTAGGCCAAGCCCTGTAGGAGGCTGCTGGCGCAGTTGCCGATGCCGGCGATGGCGAGGCGGATGGTGCCTTCTGTTTCGGTGCTCATGGATGGCCTCCGGTGGGTTCGGTCTTTCGGACTTCGCCGGCGGATTCTTCACTGGCGATCAGACGGTTGATCCAGGCGATGTCGTTCATGGTCGACTCGGTGTCGTGTTCCATCAGGGCCCGGACGTAGGGGTCGTCGCTGCCCTGGGTAGCCACGGTCCGGCGGGTCTCTTCGAGTCGCTCGCGCAGGGTGGAGCGGCGACGCTCGAGCAGGTGCAGGCGGGTGGGCCGGTCGCACCAGCGGAAGAAGGCCAGCTTCATGCCGAAGCTGCGCTCGTCGTCGGCCGGGTCGGCCATGAGCTCGGCCAGGCGGGTCTCGCCGGCCGGGGTGATCCCGTACACCTTCTTGTTGCGGGGGCCCCGGGTGACCAGGCGTCGGGCCCGGAAGGCGGCCGCCTCGCCGGCGAACGAGCCGGTCATGGGCATGGAGGCCCGGGTCGGACCCTCGTCGACGGCGACCACGGCGACGGCGCCCTGGCGCTCCAGACGGTTGAGGGCCGGATAGAGCGAGCCGAACGACACGCTGCACAGCGGGCCCAGCGCCCGGCGTAGGTGCTTCTTGAGCTCGTAGCCGTGGAGGTCGGACTCCTTGAGGATCCCGAGGATGGCCAGGTCGATCACTCGACCCAATCTATCGTCTCGATATATCGACGGCAACCTTCTCCGCCGTTGCTCAGGCACCGGAAGGCCGGCGGCGTGGCAGTCGGGAGGCGACCCTGCGGAGCGACGCGGGTTGTCGGTAGCCTCACGCGGTGCCGTTTGGCTTGGAGAAGCCGGGAGGTGACCGCGTCCGGGCCTCGGGCGAGGTCGACTACCGTCTCGCCCGCCAGGCCGTCGTCGCTCAGTTCCGCAAGGGTCGCCTGGCCCGCCACGAGGTGTGTGACGCTCATCCCGAGCTGGTGCGAGCGGCCCGCAACGTCGGAGAGGAGTCGAGTCAGCAGTGCCCGATCTGCGACGACGCAAAGCTCGTGCTCGTGACCTACGTGTTCGGGACGAGGATGCCGGCGAACGGCCGGTGCGTGACGACGCCGAAGGAGCTGGCCCGCCTGTCCCGCGGCAGCGGCGAGCGCGCCGCCTACGTCGTCGAGGTCTGCCCACGCTGTTGCTGGAACCACTTGCACCGGACGTTCCCCCTCGCCGCGGCTCGCTCGCCGCGCTCGGCCCCCTCCGGCTGAGCGCCGCCGGCGCCGTCACCGTCCTCGCCCTCTCCTCCACCGGCCACGTCGTCGTCCTGGCCGCCCTGCTGGCTGTGCTGGTGGCCCAGCCACTCGCCGTGGGAGCCGTCCTCCTGGCCGGCCTGGCCGTCCTGGAGCGTTGGGGGACCCCTTCGTTGGAGGCCATCGTGGGGGCCCAGTCGGTGCTGGGCGCCGGTGGGGTCGTAGGCCCGGCCACCGCCGCCGCCTCGGCCTGGTTCGCCGCCGCCGCCCTGGTTCTGGCGTCGCCCCGGGCTGACGGACACGACGACGACATGGCCGGAGACGGCGATGACGACCACGAGACGCCGTCCCGCCGCCGCCTTTCCCGCCTTCCCCGCCTTCCCCGCCTTCCCCGCCCTCGGCCCGCCGCCCTCGTCACGGCCGTGGCCACCGGTTCCACTGCCGCCCTGGTGGTTGCCGGGCCAGCCTTCTCCGTCGACCTACCGGTTCGCCTGGGGGCCACCGCCGTGGCGGTCGTGGTGGCTGCCGCCGTCTCGTCCCTGCGCTGGCAACAGGCCACCGCCGCCCTGGCTCTCGTCGCCGCCCTGGTGGCTGCCGCTCTGGGCGCCGCCGTCACCAACGGTCGCGTGGGGCTCTAGTGGGACACAAGGCGGCTCCGTGAACAGCGCCGTGCTCGTCGCTGCCCTGCTGACCCCCCTGGTCGGCGCCGTCGTGGCCCTGCTCATCCCCTCTGGACGACGTTCCGCCGCTGCCGGCCTGAGGGGGCGAAGGGGAAGGAGGTTGAGGAAGGGCAAGGACGAGCCGGGGGAATCGTCGGTCGAGGGGGCGCCCACCGGATCTCCTGCGACGGAGTCCCCGCCGGCTGGGGTAGCGGCGCCTGCTGGGACC
>JALZNY010000219.1:2872-3730 GCA_030857525.1 Actinomycetota bacterium | reverse complement strand
GCCACCATCTGCTGCTTCTCGATGGCCTTGCGCACACTGACCAGCCGGTCACGCATACGGGCCGCCCGCTCGTACTCGAGGTGCTCGGCGGCGTCGACCATGTCGGCCTCGAGGCCGGCTACCACCGCTTCGGTGTTGCCGTCGAGGAAGGCGACCAGGTCGTCGACCAGGCGCTGGTACTCCTCGTGGGTCACCTCGCCTACGCAGGGGCCCACGCACTTCTCGATGTGGAAGAGCAGGCAGGGCCGGCCCAGGCGCTCGTGGCGAGTGAACTTGTTGTCCGAGCACGTCCTCACCGGGAACGTGCGCAACAACAGGTCGAGCGTCTCGCGGATGGCGTAGGCGTGGGCGTAGGGCCCGAAGTAGCGAACGCCCTTGCGCTTGGCGCCCCGCATTACCCGGGGCCGGGGCCACTCGTCGGCCAGGGTGACGGCGAGGAAGGGGTAGCTCTTGTCGTCTCGCAGACGGATGTTGAAGCGAGGATGATGGGCCTTGATGAGGCTGTACTCGAGCATGAGGGCCTCGACCTCGTTGCGGACCTCGATCCACTCGACGGTGGCCGCCGTCTGCACCATCTGAGCGGTACGGGGCAACATCGACCGGGGGTCGCCGAAGTAGCTGTTCAGCCGGGACCGAAGCGACTTGGCCTTGCCCACGTAGACGACGCGGCCCTCGACGTCCTTGAACTGGTACGACCCCGGGGTGTCGGGGATGGTGCCGGTAGGCGGGCGTTCGACCACCGGCCCAGTCTCGCCGTCGCGTGGAGGTTCAGGCGCCTCGGCTGGCCTCGTTCTTGGGCAGGATCGTGAACGGACCACCTCGGATGGTGCGCAGCACCCGAAAGTGACGGGTGTCACC
>JALZNY010000219.1:0-2862 GCA_030857525.1 Actinomycetota bacterium | reverse complement strand
CACCAGCTCGTAGGCGCCGGCGCTCATGTCCTGCTCGTAGGCGTCGGCGCTCATGTCCTGCAGCATCTCCAACTCGGCGGTCACACCGAGCCTGGTGGTCATCGCGGTCGGCGACGGCCAACAGGACGCTGGTGTCGAGGATGATCAACGCTCACCGAAGCCCTCGAGCAGCTCGTCAACGCGTTCGGCGAGCGTGCATCTCCGCTCGAGATGTACCCGACAGCCAGGCGCTTTACCACGGCCTTCAGATCATCCGGCAGGTAGACCGTCGTCTTGGTCACCCACGTAGGGGACAACCGGTGGCACTCCCGGAAGTCCGGAGCCGGAGGGTGCCGTGCCACCATGACCGGCGTGCGCAACTTCGACGCGGCCGAGCGCCGTGCTCGGCTGTCACGGCGCCACCACCTCTCCTCCACCGCGCCCGGCGCCGACGTCGTGACCGTGGCCGAACGGCTGGTGGGCCTCCACGCCACCGACCCGGCCACGGTGTTTCTCTCCGCCCGGGCCCGAGTGCCCGACCTGGCCGTCGCCGATGTCGAGGCGGCGCTCTACGACGAGCGGACCCTGGTGCGCCACCTGGGCATGCGCCGCACCCTCTTCGTGCTGCCCACGACGTTGGTCCCGGTAGTGCAGGCGGCATGCACCGACGTCATCGCCGCCGGTGAGCGAAAGCGCCTGGCCCGGGACGTCGAAGCGGGCGGTCTGGCGCCCGACGGCCGGGCCTGGCTCGACGAGGCGGAGGCGGCCACCATGGCGGCGTTGGCGGCGGTGGGCGAGACCACCGGCGCCGGCCTGTCCCGGGCGGTGCCCGCCCTGCAAGCCAAGCTCACCTACGCCGAGGGCAAGAGCTGGGGCGGCGAGGTGGGCGTGGTCACCCGTGTCCTCACCGTCCTGGCCGCCGAGGGGCGGATCGTGCGCGGCCGGCCCCGGGGGTCGTGGACCAGTGGACAACACCAGTGGGCTCCGATGGTGGCGGCGGGCCAAGCCGTCGTCGATCCCGTCGAGGCCCGGACGGAGCTGGTGCGCCGGTGGCTGGCGGCCTTCGGCCCGGCGACGGTGGCCGATGTGCAGTGGTGGACCGGACTCGGTGTCCGCCCGGTGCGGGCCGCACTGGCCGCCGCCGGCGCAGTGGAGGTCGACCTCGACGGAGCACCCGGCGTGGCCCTGGCCGACGACCTCGAGCCCGAACCGGCGTCGCCTTCCTGGGCGGCACTGCTGCCGGCCCTCGATCCCACCACCATGGGCTGGAAGGGCCGGGACTGGTACCTGGGCAGCCACGGCCCGGTGCTTTTCGACCGCAACGGCAACGCCGGCCCCACGCTGTGGTGGGACGGGCGGATCGTGGGCGGCTGGGCGCAGCGGTCCGACGGCGAGGTGGTGCTCCGCCTCCTCGAAGACGTGGGCGTCGACGGTCGTGCCGCCCTCGACGCCGAGGCCGAGCGCCTGCAGCGCTGGCTAGTCGGCACCAGGGTGGCGCCCCGCTTCCCCACGCCGCTGCAGAAGGAGCTGGGCGCGGGCTGAGGCCGTCCGCACCGTGGTGGAGGCTGGCTAGGATGGTGAGTGACTCGCCGTCCTGGTACTGCGGCGACATATCTGTTACCTGGCCACCGCTAATCCGGTGGCGCCAGCTCCGATCGACCGACATCCCCGTGCAGGGCGACCAGGCTGTCCGCACCGGTCAATCGGAGCGTTCAGAGAAGGGCTCTGCCCATGCTTCGAATGCAGTCTCCGCTCCCCGACCGCTACCTCGACGCCTCGCCCGACGCGCTCACCGACTGGATCGCCGCGGCCAAGGCCACCCTCGGCGAGCAGCTCTTAATCCTCGGGCACCACTACCAGCGCGACGAGGTCATGCGCTGGGCCGACGCCCGAGGCGATTCGCTGCGCCTGTCGCAACTCGCCGCCGACAACACCACAGCCGACTACATCGTCTTCTGCGGCGTGCACTTCATGGCCGAGTCGGCCGACATCCTCACCGCCGCGCACCAGCAGGTGGTGCTGCCCGACCTCAACGCCGGCTGCTCCATGGCCGACATGGCCGACATCGACTCGGTGGAGGAAGCGTGGGAATCCCTCGCCGAGGTCATCGACATCGAGCGACTGGTGCCCATCACCTACATGAACTCCTCGGCGGCGCTCAAGGCCTTTGTGGGCCGGGCCGGCGGGGCGGTGTGTACCTCGACCAACGCCCGGGCCGTGCTGGAGTGGGCCCTGGCCAAGGGCGACCAGGTGCTGTTCTTCCCCGACCAACACCTGGGGCGCAACACCGGCCTGGCCATGGGCTACGGCCACGACGACATGGCGGTCTGGAACCCCCGCTGCGATCTAGGCGGGCTGACGGAGGCCGAGTGCAAGACCGCCACCCTGCTGCTCTGGAAGGGGCACTGCTCGGTCCACCAGCGCTTCACCCCTGAGCAGGTGACGGCGTTCCGGGCGGCGCACCCAGACGGGATCGTGCTGGCTCACCCCGAGACGCCCTATCAGGTGTGCGAGGTCGCCGATCAGGTGGGCTCCACCGACGCCATCATCCGGGCGGTCGACGCCGCTCCTCCGGGTTCGACCATCGGTGTAGCGACCGAGATCCACCTGGTGCAGCGCCTCGCCGCCGAACACCCCGACCGCACCGTGATGTCACTCGACCCCCTCATCTGCCCCTGCTCCACCATGTTCCGCATCGACGCCCCCCACCTGGCGTGGGTGCTGGAGAACCTGGTGGCCGGCGAGGTGGTCAATCGCATCACCGTCGACGAGGAGACGGCTCGCTGGGCGAAAGTGGCCCTGGAGCGGATGCTGTCGATCGTGTAGTCAATGGCCCTACCGCAGGTCGATGAGCATCGCCTCGAGGTCGCCCCGGGTCTCGTC
>JALZNY010000218.1:2705-3739 GCA_030857525.1 Actinomycetota bacterium | reverse complement strand
CGCACCCGCTGGAGGATCCGCTCCTCGGGTAGGTCGAGGTGGGGATAGAGCATGGCGGCCAGCACCTTGTCCTCGCCGTCGGGGTCGAAGTCGATGAGGGTGACCGCGGGCGAGGGTTCGTCGGTCTTCTCGTCGGTGGCGGCGAACAGCTCGGCGGCCACCGCGGCCGCTCCCTCCCGGGTGGAGCTCAGATAATCGGTCCACGCACCGCCCCGCTCGGGGCGGTCGACGCGGGTCAGGAAGGACGGGATGACCTTGCGCAGCTCGCTCAACATGAGCTCGGCGTAGCTCCTGGCCTCGGGCAGCGGATGGGCCCGCATGCGCAGCAGGAGGGCCTCGTAGCCCTGACCGTTGCCGTAGATGCCGACGTTGGACAGCGAGCCCGCGGGCAGGACCCCCCGCACGGCGTCGAGGGCCTTGGCCCTGGTGGACTGGCGGTGCACGAAGTCGGAGTCGCCCGCCTGCTTGGGGTAGCGCTGCCGGCACCACTCCTGCACCAGAGGCACGAGCTCGGCGTAGGTGTCGAACAGTCGGTCCATCTCGCCCACGTAGCGGGTCCCGAGCGGCGAGGCCAGCACCTGGGGGTCGCGGTAGTAGCGGTAGCGTCCCCCGAGGCGGTGGTCGTAGGCGATGTAGCGGGTCGACTGCTCCAGGTAGGACATGAGCCGGCCCCACTCCAACACCTTGGTGAGCAGGTTCGAGGCCTGCTCACAGGCCAGGTGCACGCCGCCTAGCTGGGCCACGGAGTCGTCGCCGTACTCGAGGAAGATCCGGTCGTAGAGGCGCTCGGCCCGCTCCAGGCCCACGGTGGCGTCGATCGACCGATCGCCCTCGATGTCGAGCTCGCCCACGAACTCGTCGAGGAACAGCCGCCGCAGGCTCTTGTGGCTGCGGCTGTAGCGGGCAAAGAGCGCCCCCTTGACCACCTCGGGGAGATTGACCAGGGCGAAGACGGGGCCGTCCACGTTGGTGACGTAGCGACGCAGGACGTCGGTTTCCTCGAGGCTGAACTCCTCGGGTACGTAGGTGGCGAC